>CAUYYV010000180.1:0-7076 GCA_963577075.1 Phycisphaerae bacterium | reverse complement strand
TGCTGAGATGAAGAATTGCGATCGAGATCATCTGGCCGAGCATCTGTTGGTCGTGATGCCGTCGTGGGTGGGCGATACGGTGATGGCGACGCCGACGCTACGGTCGCTGCGACAGCAGCACCCGCGTGCCCGCATCACCGCCCTGGTGCGCAACACGGTACGATCGATCCTCGACCCCTGTCCGTGGCTGGATCGGGTGATTACGATTCGCCCCCGCCGCAAGGGCCGAACCGGGAGTGGTCGACGCGGTATGTTTGGGCTTTCGCGACGCCTGGCGGCGGGCAACTTCGATACCGCGGTGCTGCTACCTAACAGTTTTCGCTCGGCCCTGCTGGTGCGCATGGCGGGCATAGCTCGGCGGGTTGGCTACGACCGAGACGGGCGTGGGTTTCTGCTGACCGATCGATTGCTGCCCAGGCGACAGGGTAGAGCTTTCGTGCCCGTGCCGACGCACGACTATTACCTGGGACTGGCCCGCTACCTTGGCGCAACCGATCCCGACCCAACGATGCAGCTTTTTACCCGGCCGGAACAGGATGCCAAAGCGCTGGCCATTCTCGGGCCGACCGTGCTGGGCGACCGACCGCTGATCCTGATTACGCCGGGGGCAACCTACGGGGACGCCAAACTCTGGCACGCAGATCGTTTCGCCCAGGTCGCCGATCGCTGCGTCCGCCAACTCGGCGCCGTCGTCGCCGTCAGCGGCGCACCCAAGGAGCGACGGATCATCCAGGCGGTCATCGATGCGGCGTGCGAGCCGATTGTCGATCTGACCAGGCACGGCATCGACCCTTCACTCCTTAAGAGTGTGGTTGCTCTCAGTCGGTTGCTGATCACCAACGACACCGGACCCCGCCACATCGCCGCCGCCATGGGGGTGCCGGTGATCACCATCTTCGGGCCGACTGATCCGGCGTGGACCCAAATCGGTTTTAGCGATGAGCGCCAGCTTCAGGCCCGGGTCGAGTGTGGCCCCTGCCAACTCAAGAAGTGCCCGCTCGATCATCGCTGCATGGACCTGATCGAGGCGGATTCCGTGTTCGAGGCCGCGGCGCAACTTCTCGGCCATGTCGGCAAACCGGGGGTGGCGGCGATGGGGGCGACCGAACCATGAAGATTGCCATCATTATCGAGCGTTTCGACCCGGAGGCGGGCGGCGCTGAGAGGTCGACCGCGCAGATCGCAGGCCACTTGGCTCAGCGTGGTCACCACGTCCGCGTGCTGACGTGGTGGCATCGTGTCGAGCACGAGATAGATGGCGTCGAATTAGAGGCGTACTCGGCAACCAGACGGTTGGGCGGCATCAATCTGTTTCGATTTGCACGCTGGGCGCAGGAGCGGGTCGCGCAGGGGGGGTTCGACACGAGTTTGTCGGTGACGACCGCGGTACGCGCCGCCGTGATGCAGCCGCGCAGCGGGACAATCCGCGAGACGCTGGCGCGAAATCGGGCGATGAAACGATCGTTCGCAGGGCGCGAGATAAAGCGGTTGGCCCTGGCCTGGTCACCCAAGCAGCGGGCACAATTGATCCTGGAGAAAAAATCGCTGGCTGACCCGTCGGTCAAGTGCATCGTGGCCGTCAGTCGTTACGTTGAGCAGCAGTTGCGCCGCCATTACGCGGTGGCCCCGGGGCGAATTCGCCTGGTCCCGAACGCGGCTGACATGCCCAATCCCGGCGACGAACAACGCAACCAATGGCGACGCATCGTGCGGCAGGGGTTCGGGGTGACCGAGCAGACGCCGCTGTTTCTCTTCGCCGCTCATAACCCGAGGCTTAAAGGCTACTCGACGCTGTTGCACGCGATCCGATTGTTGCAGCAGCAGGGTTCGAAGGCCATCACGTTGATGGCGGGTAAGGTCGATTACCGCGTGATGAGAGAGGCCGCGGCCTTGGGCGTGCGTGACCGGATCAGGATTGTCGGGCCGACCAACCACATGGCACAACTGTACTGCGCCACCGACGTAACGGTCCTGCCTACCTGGTATGACCCGTCGAGCAAGGTGGTCATCGAGTCGCTGATGATGGGCACACCGGTGATCACGACGAGTTTCAACGGTGCCAGCGATTTCGTGTCGGGCAACAGTGGTGGTGGTGGGCATCTGCTGGCCGACCCGGGTGATGCCGCCGCCCTGGCCAGGACAATGACCCTGCTGTCGGACCCCGCCGAGCGGGCCAAATGCCGGCCGGACGTGGCTGATATGGCCTATGCGCTTTCCATGCAGCGCCACGTTGACCAGCTTGAGGCGATCCTGGCAGACGCGACCTCACTTGCATGACCGGCCACCTATCGGCTATAATTTTTGGCTCGACCGACCGGATACGGAACCGCCCATGCCCACCATCAATCAACTGGTCCGCAAGCCACGCCGCACGCCCAAGGCCAAGAGCAAGGTCAAGGACTTGGACAACAGCCCGCAGAAGCGAGGCGTGTGTCTTCAGGTCAAAACCGTCACGCCCAAGAAGCCCAACTCGGCGCTGCGAAAGGTGGCTCGTGTACGGCTGTCCAATGGCAAGGAAATCACGGCATACATCGGCGGCGAGGGCCACAATCTGCAGGAACACAGTATTGTCCTGGTCCGCGGCGGTCGGGTGCGCGACCTTCCCGGCGTGCGTTATCACATCGTACGCGGGGCACTTGACAGCCTCGGCGTCGATGGGCGAAACAAGGGGCGCAGTAAATACGGTGTCAAGAAAGGAAAATGATCCGCCTGCTCGCGAGCTAAAGACGAGCGATCCAGGCCGCGGTACCAATAAATCATGCCAAAGCGACGAACCAAATCAGACGAACAACTCAAGCCGGACCCGATGTATGGATCAAAGGTTCTTTCTCGATTTATCAACTGCATGATGCGCGACGGCAAGAAGTCGGTCGCCCAGCGCATGGTGTACGACGCGATGGATGAAATCGAGAAGCGGACCAAGGGCAATCCGCCGGCGATCGAGGTCTTTGAAAAGGCCGTCGAGCAGGTCAGGCCAGCCGTCGAGGTTCGCTCGAAACGTGTGGGCGGGACGAATTACCAGGTGCCCATGCAGGTCAATCATCGCCGCCAGCAGAGCCTGGCATTTCGATGGATCATCCAGTCGGTCCGCAGCGAGAGTGGCCGCCCAACGTATCAACGCCTCGCACGTGAGTTGATGGATGCTTCGAAGGGTGACGGCAAGGCGATGAACACCCGTGAGCAGGTCCACCGCATGGCCAACGCCAACAAGGCGTTCGCCCATTTTGCCTGGTAATGCCCGCCGATGATTGACCGGCGCAGGGCCACCGGCTAGCATAAAGGGCTGAAAATTAAGACCTGAGAAGCACTCAGAGGACTTATCAAGAGTGGTCGAGGGACTGGCCCGATGACACCACCGCAACCTGCCCGCTCGCAACCTTTGGCGATGTGGGAAGTAAGGTGCGAATTCCCCCCGCAGTTCCGCCGAAGCGATCGTCACTGGTCGCACGGAGGGTTGAGGGAAAGATAAGAAGCGGCAACATCCACGCGGATTTTCGGCCCCTTCTTGTCGATGATGAGAAGGTTTTTTTATGTCGGGAGTCTCCAGATGAGTTTTGTCAAGGCACTTAGTTGTAAAGAGTGCGAGGCGGAGTACGCGATCGAGCCGCGCACCGTCTGCGATTTCGATTTCGCGCCGGTCGAGGTGACGTATGACTACGACGCCATGCGTGGCCGGGTGACCCGCGACTCGATCGAATCGGGCCCGCCGTCTTTATGGCGGTACCGTCAATTGCTGCCGATCGAAAGCGAGCCGACCATCGGGTTGCACTCCGGGTGGACGCCCATGATCAAGGCCGACAGTCTCGCCCGCGAACTGGGCATGCGTGATCTATACATCAAGGACGACAGCGCCAATTATCCGACGTACTCGTACAAGGATCGCGTGGTTTCGGTGGCGCTGATGAAGGCAAAAGAGTTAGGGTTCGACACGGTAGGCTGCGCCTCGACGGGGAACCTGGCCCACAGTGTTTCCGCACACGCCGCCGCCGCCGGACTGCGGTCGTTTGTCATGATTCCGCACGACCTCGAAGAGGGTAAAATTGTCGGGTCGCTGGTCTTCGGCCCGCGCATGGTCAAGATCAAGGGCAACTACGACGACGTCAATCGCCTTTGCAGCGAGATCGCAGACAAATACAACTGGGCGATCGTCAACGTAAATCTCCGCCCGTTTTACACGGAGGGCGCCAAAACGCACGGCTTCGAGATTGCCGAACAACTCGGCTGGCAACTGCCGCAACACACGGTCGTGCCCGTTGCCGGCGGCACGATCCTGCCCAAGGTGTACAAGGCGTATCAGGAGTTTATCACCCTCGGCCTGGTCGACGATAATTCACCGAAGATTCACGCCGCCCAAGCCGCCGGCTGCAACCCCATCGTCACGGCGATCGAGGAAGAGATGGAACTGTTTCGTCCTCAGAAGCCCGACACGATCGCCAAGAGCATCGCGATTGGCAATCCGGCCGACGGGTTTTACGTGATCGGCGTGGTGCGGAAAACGGGCGGTTGGGGCGCGTCGGCCGAAGACGGCGAGATCCTTGACGCTGTGAAGTTGCTGGCCCGCACGGAGGGCATCTTCACCGAGCCGGCCGGCGGCACGACGCTTGCCTGTGCGATCAAGCTCATCGAGTCCGGGCGAATCCCCCGCGATGAATCGTTGTGTATCTGTATCACCGGCAACGGACTCAAGACCATCGAGGCCATGGCCGGCCAATTCGTCGAGACTCCCACGATCAACGCAAAGCTCGTCGAGTTCGACGAACTGGTCAAGCAGATCGATAAGACGAACGTCCCGCCCGCGTCGCAGCCAATCAGCACCTGACACCGCAGGAGAATTATCGATGCCAGATACCGTAACCGTTCGTATTCCCACCGCCCTGCGCCCACAGGTGGACAACCATGAATCGCTCGACTTGGCCGGCGGCACCGTCAAGGAAGTGCTCGGGTCGCTGACCAGCCAGTTTCCGGAGTTGGGCAAGCGATTGTTCAAGGCCGACAACGAGTTGAACCGGTTCATCAACGTGTACGTCAACGATGAGGACATCCGCTTCCTGGACAACCTGGACACCGTCGTAAAAAGCGGCGACGAGTTGTCGATCGTACCCGCCATCGCCGGCGGCTAAGGCCGCTCGGCGTCGCAGGAGTCTCCCACTTAAACACGCAAGGATACGCCATGGCTCAAACCACTCGACGATGCTGGCTCACCTTTGAGGGCGGCCGGCAGGAAGAACCCTGCCTCTGGAAAATGTCTCGCAAGTTTCCTGACGTGATGTTCGACATCCGCCAGGCGTCCGTGCAGAAGGATATAGGTATCATGGCCGTCCTGTTCACCGGCGGCGGCGGCGAGATACAGGCCGCCCTCGATTACCTGATCGAGCAGGGCGTCAAGGTCGACCCCGTCGAGGGCGGCAGCCTCGTCGCGGGATAAACGCGATTGAATCGACCCCTTGCTGCGCCGGGCCAATTCATTGGCCCAGCCTGATATTCACCGCCCCATGGTATAGGAACTTACGCCATGATCTCGGTTGACGCACAGCACAACCGCATCAGTCGTGAACCGTTTTTGAAGATGGACACGTCGCAAAGGTGTGACTATTTTCTGCAACACGGGTTCGTCGTCATACCCGGGTCGATCGAGACCAGTAAAGTTGCCGACATTCATCGAGAGATTGACGAGCTAAAAGTGCCGAACAGGTCCGGTCCGTTCGATGCACCCAGTTTTGCCGAGCAGATCGGCAACCCGATCGTCATCGAACTGATTCGAGTGCTCTACGGGCCCGACATCCGGTTCTTCAAGGGCCTGTACCTTTCCCGACCGACGATCGCGGAAAGCTCGGACGGCGTCAACCGTCAACCGTTGCACCAGGATTGGGGCAAGTTTGATTACGAGGGGGATTATCGCAACACCTCGCCGGCGTGGGTCAACGTAGCCCTCTACCTCGACACGTTGTCGCAGCAGAGCGGGCCGCTCTGGGTCGTGCCGGGCACGCACCGACGTTTCGACCTTGCACCCGGCGAGGACCTCGAATCATTGGCCTCGCACGCCTGCATGGTGTTGCCCCAATCCGGTGACGCGGTGCTGTTTCACTGCTACACCGTGCACGGCGGCGGCACGAACCGCTCCGACGGGCCGCGGCGCGCCTTGTTTTATTCTTACCGGCCCGCGTGGGCCCGGCCCATGGCCCCGGTTCCGCCCTGGCCTGAGGAGGCGGTCCGCGACGCGCCGCCCAACGTGCGGCCACTGCTTGAAGGGCTAAGCGACGGTTTGCCCGCGTGGAACTGAAACGGCGGTGACAACATGACTGATCTGGCACGGTATCACCGACAAATGCTCCTGCCCGGGGTCGGGGAGGAGGGACAGGAGAAACTGCTCGCGTCCAAGGCGCTGATTGTCGGCTGCGGTGCGTTGGGCACGGTCGTAGCCAGCACGCTGGCGCGCGCCGGTGTTGGACACCTGGTCATCGCCGACCGCGACCACGTTGAAATCACCAACCTGCAAAGACAGATTCTTTTCAACGAAGACGATGTCGAGAATGCGATGCCCAAGGCACAGGCGGCTCGGCAGAAGATCGCAACCATCAATTCGCAGGTACGGGTCACCGCGGTCGTGGACGACGTCAACCACAAGAACGTCGAAAAGATCGCCGAGGGTTGCGGCATTATCATTGACGGCGTGGACAACTTCGAGACGCGTTTCCTTATCAACGACGTCGCTGTCAAGCGCGGCATCCCGTACATGTACGGTGGGGCGGTCGGATCGGTCGGCATGAGCTTTGCAATTTTGCCGCATACACCCGGCGGCGACAGTGCCTGGGAACGGGTTGGTGCTGCGACTCCGTGCCTGCGCTGCATCTTCGAGCAGGCGCCGCCACCGGGCATGAATCCGACATGCGACACCGCTGGCGTGCTCGCGCCCGTCGTCAACGTGATCGCGAGCTGCGAATCGGCCGAGGCGATCAAGATTCTCACCGGCAACTGGGGGGCAATCAGCCCGACGATCCTGCATGTCGATCTTTGGGCCAACACTTTTCGCCAGTTCCACGCCGCCGGCGCATACGACCTGGCCGAGTGCATCTGCT
>CAUYYV010000179.1:0-7095 GCA_963577075.1 Phycisphaerae bacterium | reverse complement strand
AGCGCGTCGTCGGCCAACAGCACCATAAGGATCGGCAGTGTGATCGCCGAGCCGGTGCCCGCCAGCGTGTTGATCATGCCCGCGAGCAATCCGCCGCCAATCGCAATGGCGTAGTACCACCAGGGCATGTCCATAGTCAATTGCGCAACCAACATGATCCGAATCTTTCAGGTTGCGAGTTCAAGGCGTCAAATGATACTCGGAGCTCACAATGCCGGCCGATGCGACGATCATTCGCCCGACACGATAAACGGCTGCGTCCAAGCGAACCGTTCGCCATCGCCCCAGCACTCGAAGCGGACATACGAAGTTTCGTGTGGCGCCACGTCGAACTCGATGGCCTTGTCGTCGGCGATGGCCAACCGTTTACCCACGCCGCCAATGGCGATGATCCGCCGCGCGTCTTTGGTCTCGACGATCACCTTCAGGCCGTCGACCGTAATCGCGGTCAACTCGACACCGGTCGACGCGTAGAACCGACCGTGCCGCAGAGCGTCCACGATACCCGCCGACGACCGATCCGCCGCGTAGACGACGTTCCACCCCAACGCCAGGTCCGAGTCCAGTCTGTGGCAATCGTCATTGGCATATCCCCAAACCCGCCGGCCCGCATGGAGCAGCATGTCCCACTTGTTCACCGCATACGAACTGCCGTCCAGCCGGCCAATCACACCGTTGTATATCTCCATGCCCGTGTAATCGATCCACTCCTGCAACTTCTCTATGGAGCAGTAATCGAACGTCGCCTTCCAGTTCGGGTGATTGACGATGATGAACCCGCCGCTGGCGTTGGCGTCGTCGATCACCTGCTGACGCTGCGGCAACGGCTCGATCCGACGATTGGCGTCGACGTGCAACAGGTGCGACCCGTTGGCCGATATCTCATTACCTGCGATCAGCACCATGTTGCGGGCATCGACGCCCGCGTAGTCCCCGGCCGTCGTGCAGATGTCGTGATCGGCGATCATCAGAAAGTCGTAGCCCAATTCGGCGTAGGCATCAATCACCTCCTGCATCGGCGACTCGCCGTCGCTGGCGGTCGTGTGCGTGTGCAGATTGCCCCGCAGCCAGCGCCCGCCGATCAAGTCGCCATAAGGATGATCAAGGGTTTTTATCATCGGTTTCGGGAAGATTGAATATCCGGGTAGCTTAGTCGGCGGGCGAGTGTAACGACCATTCTCGACAACACAAATGCCCCGCGTGACAACCAACTAGACGAATCGGTTACCCTCCACCGCAAGCCGTACCACGTATCCGGTCCACCATTTCCATCACCGCATCGACGATGCGCGACTCAAGCCCTTGGGCCCAGCGTTCTGCCGCGTGCCCAAACTCGTACACCGTGTCCGGCCCTTCGTAACCACCCTCGCGATAGATGCGATCCGACGGAATGTAGGCAACCAGCGTGTTGGCGTAGCCCGCGACCCATGTCTGCGGGCCGTACAGCCGCTTGAGTCGCAGCGCGTAATCCACGACCGCTTCACCGCCCAGCGCCACGATCAGGTGGGCGCCCAATTGCCAGACCGCCACCGGATATGGGCAGCTCGTCGCCAGCGTGGTCTGCGGTTCATGGCTGAGCACGTCGAGCCACCGCCGCGCCCAGCGAACGCGGATGGCGTTGCCCGACTCGAGGTGTTGCGACAGGGACGAGGCCGATACCACACCGTCGAACGGCAGATCGACGCGGCGCAAGGCCGTATGCAACTCGCCGGTGATGTCTGCCATCGGTTGCAGCAACGTTTCCTCGACCGCTGTGGCCAACATCCGCCCGTAACGTCGGCACAAGCTCAGTTCACGTCGCGGCAGCGGGTTCTGATCGGCGCCGCAACCGGTGAAGAACATCGCCGTCGCGCCCGGATGATGCTGCTCAACCGCCAGTTGGGCAAATCCCGGATAATCGCCGCACCACTGGTTGAAGCACATCGTCGTCGGATGACAGGCGTATCCGAACACCACACCACGCAACTCGCCATCCGGTTGGCGTACAGCCATCACGGGCACCGAATGATCCACCGCGCCCGCCAGTGGCTCGCCCCGCGCCATCCGCGCCGCGACCTGTTGTTCCGGATTGTCACGCCGGTTCACCGCGAACCTCGTGACGCCTGAGCCCACGCTCAACCGTGCCGGCCGCAGGTCGTCCAACGCGCGTACCACGGCGTCGACCATGAGTTCGGTCACCTCGTCACTGTATTGTCCTACCAACGCCCTCTGCTGCTCGTCCAGCGGGTAGAAGTCCACCAGGTCGTCTCGCAGCACCGGGCCGCAATGGTTGTGCGAGAACAGCAGCATCAACTGTGACTGCTCGAGCCCGCAGCGCCGGCCGACCTCGTCGCGGATCCGCTCGTACATCGGCCGCGGCACACCCATGTGATCGCAGGTGACCATCACTCCCCGCCGGCCTCCAGCGTCCGCCACCGCCAGCACCTTGACCCACAGATCGTGCACTGTCCCCTCAGGCACACGCTTACTGCCGTAACCTGCCAACCACACCGGCGTTGTCGGCGTGATCACCGCACGCGATAGCCCGGCCAGCCAGTCAGTCATGCCCACCACGGCGCCTTCCCCTAATATGCCACCAGCAAATCCACAACCAGTGGCCCCAGTTTCTTGTTCACGTCCACCCCGAGATAGACCTTGAGGCAAGGATCCGCATCGCAAGCGAGCCGTCACCCAACCTATACGAAGCAGCATCGTGTTACCAGAGACGCGGCGTGTCAGCGCACCGGGCTATTAAATGCGGCTCATCGACCCGGCCGATGAGCCGCATTTCTCAGCCGTTGCCACCGCTAAGCAGCACACGCTGACCAAGCCAGTGCCTCACCACGTGTATCCACAGACAGCTTGGCGCAGTCTCATGCATCATGGCGAGACCGGCGTGGTCATGAATACACAGCAGGCCAAGCGTGTCATGCAATGATATTTGTCACCGTCATATCTTCAGCGTGCTCGCCTCGATCATCGTCTCGATGGCCTGCCGCCACATCTTCTGCTGATCGAGGACACGCTCGAGCACCTTTGGGTTTTCGGAGCGTTTTGCTGCGGCGACGGCAGCCTTGAGGATGCGGGTGGCGCGTATCTCGACGTCGGGTGTGTAGATGTACTGCGGCGCCGGCAGCGCCCAATTCCAGCCATGCAGGTCGCTATCGACCATCGCCTGTTCCAACAGCTTGTAGAACCCGAACATATGCCTGGCCACCGGGCCGTACAACTTCCTGCACGCCTGATTCCAGATCCGCTGCGAGGTCAACTCGCTGTCCCACAGCCCATGCGCAGCGAGGTAATAATGGGGCCAGCGCAGTGACATGGCAGGCTTGTCCTCCGCCCACGCCTCGTAGAGCACGTACTTGATACCCTGCTTTTTCCAGTAACGGATATTGCGAAGTGCCGTGGCGCCCGAGTACCAGGGCACCTTCTTCCCGTTACTGTCGCGCAGCGCCGGAATCCACCACTCGTACATTCCCGTCAGCGATCCGGTCCTGGCCCATCCTTCCATGTCCACGGTTTCGCGCGTATTGTTGCGGCCCGTGCGGTACACGTGCCTGGCCTTTTCCGGTTGATCGACCGGGTGCACGTGACAGCCCTCGTTGACCATCATGACGTTGACCTCGGGCTCGCCCCTGATCATCGGATTCGGCGGCACGTGCGTCACCCAGTAAGCCAGGAAATTCACCTCAAACGTGCCGGGGTGCGATTTTCGCAATCGCCGAGCGACCTCATTGGCGAAGTACATCATGTTGGCGCTGGCGTTGCCGATCTTTTGCGAGCGGTCATCGCGTCAATCGTCAGCGTCGTTCGCTTCGGGATCACGTGCCAGAGCGGGTCTTTGCCGAACCAGGCGCAGCCCAACCGCTGCAGCAGGTCGTACACGGCATAGCCGGTGCCCTGCAACTCCTGATCATCGTTGCCGACCAGCGCGATGAAGCGGTCGGTCGTCCTGACAATGTAATGGTCGCCCACCTTCACGTCCTGTTGCACCTCGACCCCGACGTCTTCGGCCGCTTTCGACGGACCGACGAAGATGGGGGTCGCCTTGCCGTCGTATTGGTCAGCCGAGGTAATCGCCAACTCGACGCCGGTCATCTGCTTGGTGACCGATCGCAGCCCCTCGGCCGCGTCGGCCGCGTCTTTGGTCGGCTCGACGATGACCGTGCCGGACAATAGCGAGTTTATCTTGTACCCGCCACGGTCGATCAAAGGCGCTGATCGGTGCTGGCTTCGGCGAAATCGCAACGAACCGCCGTATCCACGCAGCGTCGTGGCAAAGGCATTTCATGGCACCGCACCTTGGCGAATTGGAACGTCACATACCGGGCGTGGGGGTTTCCACAGCTGAACGGTTACGCGGTGATCACTGGTTGCGGCGAAGGCCCGCGGTCGCGGCCCGGCACCGCCAGACGCCTTATCCGACCATTCGGTTGACCCGCCTTGGCGGTTTCAGCGTTGCCAATCGATCATGCCGCGTCATACCGTTCGTTGGGGTGGTCGGCGAAAAAACCGTCGAGCGTGCGCCGGGCCTCGGGCGTAGCGAGTCGGTCAAGCCCGACGACGGCGTAGTAGCGGACAATACGCTGTTCGTCCTGCAACGCGTCGGTGAACGCGGGCAGCGCGATGTCGGCATTTGGCAAGTTGCGTGCCAAGGCGCCTGCCATGGCCACTCTGGCCCTGTGAAATTGCTTGCCACTGCCCGCTTTCTGTTTCAGCCCGTCGATCAGCGTGGACGCGACCGTGTCGGCCGGGGGCCGAATCGTACCCAGCGCCGTGGCAGCATGAACACGGACCTCCGGTGACTCGTCCTGCAAGGCCCGGCACAATGCCGGCGCGGCGGCGGCGGCGGGTGCACCCGACTCGAGGAGCGTATTCGCCGCAGACGAACGCACCCACCAATCTTCGTGCTCCAGCAACTCGACCAACCCCGCGACCGCGGGCGCCCCGATGGCCGCCAGGGCGAAGCCCGAGTAATAAATCTCCGCAGGATTGCCACCCATGAATTGACCGCGGTTGATGGGGCAGTGGGGCGAGCAGGCCGATTCCTCGACCAACTTGTCCAGCAGTGCCGGCACGACCGGCTCGCCCATCTGTGCCAATTCGTAGGCGCTATTGAGGCAGACCACTTCATCTTCGTGACGCAGGTCTTCGATCAGCCGACTGACACGACCATTGGCTTTGCCTGTGCCGGATTGGTCGGTGCGATGCGGCCGGCCGCAGTACCAATCCCACATGGCCCGCCACAGGTGCGGGTGATGCCGCGCCGACGGGCCCTGCGACGGGCACCGCCAAGCGTGGTCGGCGCAGTTCCACGTCGGCTCGTCCGGCTCGTCCATGCGCTCGACGAGAAATTTTATCATGAACCGCTTCTTGAGACTGTAGTTGCACGTGCCCCCGTGCCACATGTCGTAGTGTATGATCGAGATCGTGCCGGCCTCGCCACCGGTCTGAAACGTATCGAGGCGTACCACGTTATCCGCCTGTGCGTAGTACTGTGATCCGGGCGCAACCATGGTCGGTCCCATGTCCGCCGTGCAGTCGCCGGGAAAGAACATGATCATCGCCTCCCGGCATCGGTGTCGCGCCTGAAGGGCGCCAAAGTTGCGGCCGTCCTTGTGCAGCGGGTACTCGTCGGTCATGTGCCAACCGGGCCCGCTGCCGGGAGGCGCTGGCGGCATCAGGTGAATGTGACAATGCGCCGACATGCGATACGTCGGGCCGAGAATGCTAGTCAGTGCGCCGCAGACCAAGGGGTGATCCAAAATCTCGCGCGTCGCGGGCACCTCGTCAGGCACATTGTCGCCCGGGTTCGATTTCTCCGTCACTGCGGCCAGCGTCTGCTCGTGCATCCGCTCAAACAACGAGGCTGATAGATCAGGTTTGAGACTGACCACGCCGTCGGTGATGAACCTGTGCATCGCCTGATCGTCAAGCAGGTATTCACGATCAACCATGTTGTAACTCCTTTGTCACGCCGACTATCCAGCTATAACTCGGTGCCTCCGTGGCGGCACAACCAACTGTAAATTACTCTAACAGCTCGAAACTGCGACAGGACAATAATACCCATGAAAATCCTTGCAGGCAAATCATTTACCTGCGGTCCCGGCTGACCGCCCCCGGCCTTAAAAACGGATCGACCCAGTGGTGCCGGGGCCCATAGAATAATAAAGGACGATATTCTCGGACTTTGATGATGTCCGGTTTGACAGATTCGGTGCATGTGATATCTGTTAAGTGAGGTGAGTATCTGCTATGTAGGTCAACAATCGAAGAGGCCATCCCCCTAAAGGCCGGCCCGATTGACACCAGCGACCTGCTTTGCCTGTAGCGGTTTTTGTAAAATTGAGTTTGGGCGCCGCACAGACGGTGGCACCCTCGGTGCTCTTTCATGCTCACGGGCGACGATCAAATAACACAGATTCAGCAGGCGATCGATCTGGTCAGCCTGATCGGTGAGCAGTTGCGATTGCAACCGCGCGGCAGGGAGTTTGTCGGCCTCTGCCCCTTCCACGAGGACACGAAGCCATCGCTGAACGTGGTGCCGCACAAGCAGATATTTCACTGCTTTGCCTGCAGCACGGGCGGCGACGCGTTTCAATGGATGATCAAATATCACAAGATGACCTTTCCCGATGCACTTCGGTACCTGGCCGACCGCGCGGGAATCAAGCTCCTTTCCCGACCCGGCACACGCGATAATCAAGACACCGACCAAAGCGACCGCAAGCTGTTGGCCCAGGCCAATGCCGCCGCGTTGAGCTTCTTCCGCAAGATGTTGCACGACGTCAAGATCGGCCGCGCAGCCCACGCTTACCTCGAGCATCGCGGCGTACGCGACGATATCACCGAAGCGTTTGAACTGGGCTACGCACCCGATGCATGGGACACGCTGGCGCAGGCGGCGGCCAGGAACCGCTGGAACGAGCGGGCCATGCGCCAAGCGGGCCTGATCAGTCCACGCAGTCAGGGCGAGGGCGACTACGATCGGATGCGCCACCGGCTGATCTTCCCGATCTGCGACGAACTGGGCAAGCCAATCGCATTCGGCGGGCGCACGTTACCCGCGGGCAGCCTCGGCGATAAGAACGAAGCGAAATATCTCAACAG
>CAUYYV010000178.1:0-7167 GCA_963577075.1 Phycisphaerae bacterium | reverse complement strand
ACGACCTACACCACACTCGATGTGCCGGGGTCAAACTATACCTACGCATACGGCATCGACGGTGGCAATATCGTCGGGTGGTACTTCGACGCCGGCTATCACGGCTTCAGTTATGACGGCACCACCTATACCACCCTCGATGTGCCCGGGGCAAGCCATACCCTCGCCTACGGCATCGACGGCGGCAATATCGTTGGGTACTACACCGACGGTAGCCTCAACCATCACGGCTTCATTTATGACGGCACGACCTACACCACCGTCGATGTGCCGGGGGCAAACTATACCCACGCCCACGGCATCGACGGCGGCAATATCGTCGGGCGTTACACCGACGGCAGCGGCAATCGTCACGGCTTCCTTGCCACGGTCGTCCCCCTCCCCGCCGCCGCGTGGATGGCGGCGCCGTTGCTGGCGGTCATCGGCGTGGTCGGCAAGATGCGTCGGGTGCGGCGTGGGTAACTTGTATTGGTATTGGCTTTTGTCTGAAGCCTGCCGTCGGTTCAACCCGGCGGCGGTTTTTCATGGCGCTGGAAGCGGCCGGGTTATAATGATCGCGGTCGTATCAGCGGCTATACAAAGGGCACGTCATGTCACCCGATCATCGACGCAGCGGCCAACGCGGGTTCACCCTCATTGAGATGTTGGTCGTCATCACGATCACCGCGCTGCTGATAGCGTTGTTGTTGCCGGCGGTAAAAAGAGCAAAGTCCCTAGCTGCGGATATTCAGTGTTCCAACAACATTCGCCAGATTGCCTTAGCGCTTCACAACTATCTGAATGACGAGGATCAGGAACTCTTCTGGCGCGGCGATCAGATTTGGTTTGGTGATCCACGCGTGGCTGGCATGGATTGGTACGTGTTTGGAGGCCGAGCAACAGGCAACCATCCCACCATCCAGGGGGGATTCTTCAATTTTTTGCAGCCACGCCCTCTCAATCCCTATCTCCACAAAGAAGGAAAAACCTTTCGCTGTCCATACGACCAAGTTCCTCTGGCATGGGCCTTATTTGGAACACAATATGAATTCGTAGGCAACTGCTATATGTTCAACGCGTTTGGGAGGCCTTGGGGACCTATCACCGGTGGGTTGGCGGGTGTCGACATGTCAAAGGTTCGGGCACCCAGCTCAACGATCCTCTTCATGGATGCCAGTCTGATTCATGCGCCATACGACTGGCACCACCAGGACAAGGGGAATGTTGGCTTATGTGATGGCCACGTCGAGTTTGCAGCCTCACCGATTCTGTCGCCGGAAGACCGGTTCGTTTGGAATCCTTAATGAGGGATGTTCTGGGAATGAATTACGTCTTCCATGTCCTCAAGAGTCTGAGCTAATTTCTGTTCCCAGGACTGAGTATCAGCAACAACGTGCGAAACGTGGCATTTATCAGCTTAATGGTGGATGGAATTATGATCGAGGTCTGCATTTGACGCGCCGATTAGAAGTCCCTTCACGGCGGCTACGTGCCACCCTGCAGGGGTGCATGGGGGTTGCGCTACTCTGCGCCGCCTGAGTCCGCGTTGATCTGATCGCAGAGCACGGCAGCGGTGCCCGCTACCGGCACAGCATGTCAGCGGTGAAACTGAATGGCCCCGCCGGGATTCGAACCCGGACGGCCCTTGCGGGCCAGCGGATTTTAAGTCCGCTGCGTCTGCCAATTCCGCCACGGGGCCCAGTCGTTCTATCAAGCGCCCTAACCAGGAAGCGGTGGGGCACTTTATCTAAACTTTGGCTCCTGATGCCTTTTTTAAGAATTGCGCTGCACCATCGGTCACCCAACCTTTCCAAGAGGTCATCAAGAACTTGGCGCCCTTGGCAATGTAGCTGACGATGTCCTCGTCGGTTACCAGGGTACCAGCGGTCCTGCCTGCCGAGACGATGCGGGAAATAGCGTTATCAATGGCCGCCTGTACTTCTGGATGGCTGGGGTTGCCTATATGTCCCATGGTCTGGGCCAAATCGGATGGGGCAACGAAGAATACATCGATGCCGTCGACCGTTAGGATTTCGTCCAAGTTCTCCAGGGCTTCGGATTCTTCCAACAGCACGATCACCATGGTCTGAGCGTTGGCTTTGTGAAAATAATCAGGTACGCCGAAAGACTGGCGACCGCCAAACATGCCTCGATAGCCCAGGGGAGCGTATTTCACCGACTGCATCGCTTGCTCGGCTGCTTCTCGAGTGTTGATGTGGGGCACTACGATACCCATGGCGCCTCTATCGAGAGTGCGGGTTATCAGCCACGGTTCGTTGGCGCTGACCCGGGTGATCGAGGTCATGCCCCACAAGTCGCAGGACCGGGTCATGTCGCCGAGTCCAGCCCAATCCACAGGGCCGTGCTCGCACTCAATCCATGCGGCATCGAAACCGAGTGGTCCCAAGAAATCGATGACGTCGGCATTTTGCAGTCCCGAGATGATGGTGACGACCTGGTTGTTCTGCAGCTTTTCTTTGGCAACATTCGGTCTTATTTGTGGCACTGGCACCTCCTGTTTGGTCGGTCGATGGTACGTTTTTTTTCGGGCGCTTGAGCGTTGGCGCCCGCCGGCATCGTTCCGGGTTTATTGACTCTTGTTTCGGATCATCGGTTCGCTGCAATACCGTGAGCATGGCCGCGTTCGGGCTGCCGACATGTGGACAGTTGAACGAATCTTCTATGACTGTTTATGTGTTCGGTCGTTGCCATGGTCGCGGATTACATCTCATCAGAATTTGCAGATCCAGCCGTCCGGCCGCAAGAATCATTACTATAATACCGGCGGTCCGTGCGGGTGCGGTTGTCCGTTATGTCACATGGTAGAGCATCTGCTAGGAGATCCGTGATGGATTCATATCCCGCTTACAAGGTTGCGGCGGCCCACGTGGCGCCGGTATTCCTGGATACGCCTGCCACTGTTGAAAAGACCTGCTCGATCATCGACGAGGCGGCCGGGCACGGCGCGCAGTTCGTCGCGTTTCCCGAGGCGTATATCCCCGCGTTTCCCAACTGGTGTGCGCTGCGGTCGCCGATCCACAACCACGACTTGTTCTGCAGGCTGGCCGCCGCATCATTGCGGGTGACCGGATCGGAGATACATCGCATTTGCAAGAAGGCGCGCGATTGCGGCGTGTTCGTCTCGCTCGGATTCAACGAGCGCAGCGAGGTCAGTGCCGGATGCCTGTGGAATGCGAACGTGCTGATCGGCGACGATGGGTCAATCCTCAACCACCATCGCAAGTTGGTGCCGACGTTTTACGAGAAGCTGGTCTGGGCGCCCGGCGACGGTGCGGGGCTGCGCGTTTGTGACACGCGGTTGGGCGGTATCGGCATGCTCATCTGTGGCGAGAACACTAATCCCTTGGCGCGTTACACGTTGATGGCGCAGGGCGAACTGGTGCACGTCGCCAGTTTTGCGGGTATCTGGCCCTCGCACCCAGCCGACGAACCCGACACCTACGATCTGCCCCGCGCCATCCGGCTGCGCGCCGCGGCCCACGCGTTCGAGGAAAAGGGCTTTAACATCGTCGTGTCGAGCTTCATGGACAAACCGATGCGCGACGAGTTGGCCGGGCTTGCCCCCGACGCCGGATGCATACTCGACTCCAGTTCACGCGCCATATCGATTGTCATCGGCCCCAACGGCGAGCCGGTCAGCGGCGAAATGCAAAACGAGGAAGGCATTCTTTATGCCGACATCGACCTGGCCGCGTGCGTCGAGCCGAAGCAGATGCATGATGTCATCGGCGGGTACAACCGGTTCGACATATTCCGGCTCGAGGTCGATCGGTCAGCGCACCGCCCGATCCATTTCCCATTTGAAGAGGCCGATGAGCCTGAGGAACCGCTGATCCTTCATGAGGACGATGGTTCGCTCGATGATGCAGTGACGGGCAAGGAAAAGCGTCAAACACAGCACAGGAGGTGACCCCCGCCCCCGAACCGGTTACCAACCACCCTCACGCTTGGATCGAGGTGATTCGGACCTTGAGATAGTCTTGTCGGTGGCCGTACTTGCGCTTGTAGCCCTTGCGGCGTTTGAACTTGATGACGGTGACCTTGTTGGTCTTTTCCTGGGCGAGTACGTCGGCGGTGACGGTGGCGCCGTCGATCCGGGGCGTGCCGATGGTTGGCTGGTCGATCTTGCCCTCGATGTCGCCGACCATCAGGACCTTGTCGAAGGTGAGGGTGGAGGCGTTGACGGGCACGTCGCGGGTGGCCACGCGGATCACGTCCCCCTCGCTGACCTTGATTTGCGTGCCGCTGTCTTCGATGATCGCGTACATGGCAGGGCCTCACCTAAAGATTTCAAGCATCACAGCGTACCAGATGGCGGGGCGGGCGTAAAACTGGTACTGCCCGCGGGCGACTGCTAAGCTTTTGTGCATGAAGTTGGACGGGCGGACGTCGATTGTCACGGGTGCGGGCAGCGGAATCGGCAGGGCGATTGCGATCGAGCACGCCCGCCGGGGAGCCCGGGTCGTATGTGCCGGGCGGCGGCGGGCGGCGATCGATGAAACGGTCGGGCTGATCGAGGCGGCGGGAGGCAGCGCCCTGGCCGTACCTACGGACGTGACGAGCACGCAGCAGGTCGATCGCTTGGTGCAGGCCGCGGTCGAACGGTTCGATCGCATCGACGTGCTGTTCAACAACGCCGGCTCGTTCGACTGTCTCGGCGGGCTGTGGCAAGTCGACCCCGAGCAGTGGTGGCAGGACGTGACGATCAACCTTCGCGGTGTGATGCTCTGCTGTCATGCCGTGCTGCCGCAAATGATGCGGCGCAACGAGGGGGTGATTATCAACATGGACGGCGGCGGATCGACTTACCCGCTACCCGGCGGTTCGGGCTATGGCTGCTCAAAGGCGGCCATGCTGCGACTGACCGAGACGCTTGCCAAGGAACTCGAGCGCGTCGGATCGAACGTACTCGTGTTTGCTCTGGGGCCCGGGTTTGTCCGCACCGCCATGACCGAACTGCAGTGCACCAACCCCAGGGGTGTTGAGTGGATCCCCGGGTCAAAAGAGGGGCTCGACGCCGGCCATCACCGCCCGCCGCAGGACTGCGCCAAGGCATCGGTCGACCTGATCCGTATCGCCTGCTCGCAACTCGCCGGCCGCATCTTTTCGACCGGCGCCGATTTCGACGCCATTGCCAACCACGCTGATGAAATCGCCGAGCAGGACAAGCACGTCATGCGCAAGGGCACGTGATACTTCCGTTGCCGCTCAGGGCCAACCAATTTAGGAGGGCGGCTTCCTTCCAGATCAGCATATCCAGCGCCTGGTCCGCTGCCAGATTCTTGACATGGGTGTATTGCTGCTCCAAGTCATTTAGGTGGCTGGCCACCTGCGGGTTCGTCCCGCCGTACTTCTGGCGCCAGTGTTAGCGGGTCCGCTCGCAGATGCCCAGTTGCCTGCACACGTCGGGCACCTTCAGTCCCTTGCCGAGATCGACATCGTGCCTTCGGCGCGACGATGCGAATCGGAATGCTATTGCGCCTCTGTGCCCTTGTAACGTGCAGTCCTGATATTCGGGATTTTTCCCAATAGCGGGCGGTGGGCGAGTCGCGCCAGTCCTTGTCGAGAACATCCCAGGTAAATGGATCGCCCAACCAATGAAAGTGCGGTCGCAGCCAGGATTCCTTGATCGTGTGGCTGATGCCCGCATAGCGAAAGTCAAGCGAAATGCGCAGCACGTCGGGTGTGTGATTGTGGGCGGCGGCATGGACGGTCAGGGCTTTGAATATCAGCAGGTCGCCGGCGTGATAATGGCCCTGGTGCCAGTTGAGCGTCGGGTCGACGTCGACGGTGTTGCCACCGGGTCCAGGTGCCGGCCGCTGCGTGAGAAAACCCACCTTGTGGCTGCCCTTCAATATCTTCAGGCCCCCGACCTCGACCGGCACGTCGCCCAGCGGCGCCCAGCAGGTGAGGATTTCCGTTGAACCGCGCACGTAGGGCCAGTCCTGGTGCGACGGCGTGCCGCGGTCGTTGTCATTGGGAAACGCGATGCGCGCGATCGTCATTGGCAGCGCAAAGACCGGCTCCTGAAAGATGTTATCCATGATGCCGTGGACGCGAGTGTTCAACTTCAGCCGGTGGAACGCTTCAAGTGACTGGATTTTGGCGTACACGGGTTTCCACTGATCGTCGCCTTCGAGGATCGGTGCGTGATCGGTCAGCCCGTCGATTGGATCCGTCCCCTGCCGCAGCCAGCCGGCGCCCCAACAACATTCGAGCATCTGCCCCCGCAACGCCAGAACCTCCTGCCTTGGCAGAACATTCCGCAGGAAATAGATACCCGTCATCACGCAGCCGCTTGCGCAGTTCCGGTGGATTCTCGAGCAGTTCCTCAGATTCGGTGAAGAGGTTGGCCGGCGGCATTTTGGCGTGTCTCAAACAACTCAAGTGAAGCCGCTAAAGCGGGATTTTCTGTTTGGCCGCAACATGCCCCACGGGGACCAATATAACCAAATCCCGCGGAACCCAAGCAAAACATCTCTTTTCTGGCCCCTTCGCTGCCGCCTTGTGCCATGGCTGGGGCGCGTGTTTTACCGTGGCGGGCTCAACCGATCATCTGGATTCGTTACTGACGGCGCCGCCCAGGCCCGGCATGTCATGATCACAATTGCGGATACAATTGCCATGGGCACAGGATTACGCGCGATCAGGAAATGATTGGGGCCGGGATGCACCAAGACATTGTCGAGATTGAGCAACTGCTAAATTGCTATTGCCACGCCGTGGATCGGGGCCTTGTCGATGAGATCGTCGATGCATTCCATCCGGATGGGGTGTTGTTGCTGAAGTGGAAGGAGCACACCCTGGTGGGCCACCGGGCGATACGCGAATGGTTTGATGATTATGTGAAGATGGTCGCGGAGAGCAAACAATACTCGCGTCACAAGATTACCTGTCCATGGATTCGGATCGAGGGGGCCAAGGCCACCGCGATTTCGTATCTTGACGGGGAATGCGCGGACAAGGCGACGGGCCGGGTCAAGATCAGCGCTGGCCGGTATGAGGATGAGTTGGTCAAGGAGGATGGCCGGTGGCGCTTCAAGCAGCGGGCGATATTTATCGACGGCAGCGTATCGATGGGTTGCTGAGGTGCCGCGATGACTTTGCCGCGATACCCCCAGGGTCGGCCCTTGTCTTCACCTGTGGGCGCATATGGGATTTTTTAAG
>CAUYYV010000177.1:0-7194 GCA_963577075.1 Phycisphaerae bacterium | reverse complement strand
CCATCTCTGGCCGAAGCAAGGCATCAGACCGGCGAGGACGACCCTCGCCGGATTATCGAAGCCTATCGAGGTTGTGCAGCGCCGGGCATTCTGGGCGTCAAGTTGGGTGTCGATGGCGTATTGCTGAGCCCGACGCCCGGTGAATTTGTCGATATTCCCATCGTGGAGCCGCCCGGCAAGGTGATCGACACGACCGGTGCAGGCGACAGTTTTTTCGCCGGTCTTTTGGCCGGGATGATCCGCGGGCTCGATATCGAGTCCGCCGGCCGACTCGGCGCCGCGGCGGCCGGGTGCTGTGTGACCAGCGTCGGCGGATCGACCGGCGGTCGTGACTACGAGTTTACCGCCAGGCTGGCTGGTATTGCGTGATGTACAAGGCAACCGGTGCCGCCCATTTAGGTGGGTTGCGTTTTTTCAAGTGGGGCGCCAGCTATTCCGGTGCGCCGTCGGACATGTTGTAGACCCACGGCTCGATCGCGCGGTTGTAGTCGCTCAGTTCATCATCGTGGAAGAATAGGGCCAGTTCGTGTCGGGCTGCTTTCTCGCTGTCTGAACCGTGGATGAGATTGAACGAATCGCTGACGCCGAAGTCACCGCGGATGGTGCCCGGATCGGCGTTCGATCCGGACGTTGCGCCCATCATCTTCCTGCAGACGCCAATCGCGTCCTTGCCGCGGATCGCCAGTACGAAAACCGGGCTCGAAGTCATAAATCGCATGAGTTTGTCGTAAAAAGGTTGGCCTTCGTGTACCGCGTACTGTTTAGCTGCCAAGTCTGCACTGATCTTCATTAGTTTTGCGCCGACAATCTGCATTCCCTTGTCCTCAAACCGGCTGACAATCCGCCCGACCAATCCACGCTGCACAGCGTCGGGCTTGAGAATGATCAGTGTTGTTTTCATGGTTACCCCAATCCGTTGCTGATGAATCTTGCGAGATACCATCAACATTATTACTCGGCCAACAGGGGTGCGAAAGTTGAACATGACCGGTGCTGGGCGGTTGATACAACGATGCCTTGGGGCTTTTTGATCAGCGGCCCGGCGTTGCTGGTGGTGATTGCGAGCAACCGTGTACGTGGCGTACCCAGTCTGCTGGCCAGCCTAGGCAACAAGGCCGGTTCCAACATGCCGTCCGCCAAGGCGCCGATAACGCTGGCAACGGCACCCACAACCTCCTTGCCCGCCATCGTGCCACGCCGCACGGTTCTGGCATTGAGGTCGAACTTGAGATGCCGGGCCCAGCTTGCGCAGATGATCCACCTTGCGGCTGCTCAAACTGAACGCTGGCGACAACGGTGTTACTCGCTGTCGGGCGATTGTGGCTCGATACCAGCCAGTTCTTGGAGCACGCGCCAGTTGCTGCGGCGGTCTTCGTTGGCTTCGAGCAGTGCCTGCGCCGCATTGCCCTCACGGTCGAACTGTTTCTCGAACCGTCCCTCGCCTCGTGCAAAGGTGACAAAGTCGATGCGTTCTTTGGTCTTCGGATTGACGTACCAGTCCTTTTCGGGCATCGGGTTGCCCTTGAGGTCGAGCCGATCCTTGATGAGATCGCCCTTTTCCGGGTCGTAGATGAGCAGGGGAAATGCGCGTGAGTCGACGGCGATTCGCGCCCGCTCGCCGGCGAGGTGGTCGCCCACGCCGTGTTCAGGCTGGCAGGTCGTGAAACAGTTGATCACGGCGGGGCCATTGTATTCGTTGGCACGGAGGATGGCCTTGTAAAAGTGGTTGACATGCGCCGCGGTGGTCTGTGCGACGAATACGTCCGGGTGCGCCATAACGATCTGCGCCAGCTCCTTGCGGCGCTCGATCTTGCCGGAGATTTCCTTGCCGTGCACGCTCATCTTGGTGTTCTGGCCCATATAGGTGGACGTCGACGCCTGCCCGCCCGTGTTGGAATACACCTGCGTGTCCAGGACGATCACTTTGATGTCCATGTTGGTCATGAGCATGCGTGACAGCGATTGAAACCCGATGTCGAGCATGGCGCCGTCGCCACCGATGATCCATAGTTTCTTGTCCGCCCAGCCCTGCTGATTCCATTTGGCGCGCACGCCCATGGCGTACGTGGGCGCGTTCTCGAACAGCGAGTTGGACCAAGGAAGGCGATACGGGTTGTACGGATAGGTCGAGGTGTACACCGTGTTGCACCCGGTGGCAGCGATGAGCCCGAGGTTGTCCGGCCCGTGGACGAAGCATGTCGCCGCGACGAACATGCGCAGCGCCGTTGCTTCCCCGCACCCGGCACAACTGCCGGCCCCGCCCACGTATTGCAGCGTGTTGTCGCGCAGCATCATGTCGGCCAGTACCTTCTCATTGATGTACTGTTCCGGCGTCGGGCCGACCGCTTCAAAGTGCTCGAACCTCTTCTTGATCTGCGGCATGTTCGTGTCGGTCTTCTTGATCATCTTGAGCGCCTGATCGTCGCAGACCTGCACGCACTCGGCGCAGCCCTTGCACTTGCTCGGGTCGATGAAGATGCCGAAGTACCCCGGCTCCATCTTGCGCTTTTCGTATGAGTTCCAGTACTTTCGCGTCTTGGCCCATTCGGTTTGAACATTGGCTCGGTCGTCGTCGTCCATTTCGGCCATCGTTTTGTCAAGTTTTTCCTGCGGTATAACCTTGGCGAGAATTGCCGTATCCGGGCATTCGGTGACACAGTCCATGCACCCGACGCAGTTTTCGGCGATGAACTCCGGAATCTCGGGCGCAATGAACGAGAAATCGCGAGTCGCACCGGTAGCGGCCGGGATCACGGAACGCGCCATGTCCGTGTCGGCCTCGAGTTCGATGTCCCCGACGCCCTGCTCGTAGAGCGGGAGCACGCGTTCCATGAAGTTTTTCGTATCGACCACCTGTTGGGCGGTCGTCGGTAGCTTGGCAGGTGTCACACTCATGAAGGTTCCTCTCATATCGCGAGTTTCGCGTCACGCCCGCTGGGGACGACGAACTCGGTTTGTCATCACGAAACGATCGGTAGCGCGGAGGGTACCCCGCTGTCCAGGGACTTGTTTTCAATCACGTCGCGGGGTACTTCAAAGACATCTTCATAGCCGCGGCGGATACAGGTGAGATTGTCCTGCACGACCTGCTCGCCGCGCGTGCCCCAGTAGTTGCGCACCGCCTTCTCGACGCCCTCCATCAGTTGCTTGAAGTTC
This sequence comes from Phycisphaerae bacterium, assembly GCA_963577075.1. Lineage (GTDB taxonomy): Bacteria > Planctomycetota > Phycisphaerae > Phycisphaerales > Phycisphaeraceae > CAUYYV01. The sequence continues at coordinate 4,038 of CAUYYV010000177.1, read as the reverse complement.
ATATTGGACCGCTCGGCGAACGGCGTGGCGCGCAGGAAGATGCCCACGAGCACGACACCCATCATGCGGATACGCAGGTCGGGGTTCGTCGCCACCTCGTCGGCAATCTTGAACGTGTCGAGCGCCAGCACCCGCGAGTTTTTTTCGCGGATGCGTTTGCGCGCCCACAGGGGTACACCCGCCCACACATCCTGCGGCGAGGTCTTTGACGAGTTGAGGAAGATGATGCCGCCGTCGGGCAGACCGCGCAGCGTGTCGCCCAGGTTCAGGGCATTGACGTCGTTGAGCGGAATGAACTCGACTTCCTCAAGCTCGCAGTGCGTGCGGATGTGTTCGTGCGCAATGGTGAGATAATAGGTGGTCGGCAGCCCCTTCTTCGACGAACCGTACTTCGGGTACGCCTGCACATAAAGCCCGAACAGATCGCCCATGAGCGTGGCGATAACCTTGTTGGTGGTTACGCTGCCGAACCCGCCGACGGAGTGGCCTCGCATCGAGAAGGCGCCCTCAGGCCGGACATCCGGGTCAATCGGCGGTTCGATCGCCGTCTCGTGCTTGATCCCGACGGTCGAGTATTCCTTGTACTCGTTGCCCTCGATGGCGTGGCGCATGTTCTGAACGAGCCCGATGTAATGGCCCGGGCGGATGTCGCGGCTGCCCAGCCCGGCCGAGCACTGCAGCATGATGGGAAAGCTTGAGGGTTGGTTCTTGCGGCTCAGCCCGGCGTCACGATATTCTTCGAACCCCATCGCTGCATCGACAAACACCGTCTTGATGTCGCGCATCAGCGGATTGGCCGGTGCGATCGGATCATCCATTCGCTCCATCACGGTAAAGGCCTGAACGTGCTGAAGTGCGGCCACCAACTCCGGCCCCGGGAACGGGCGGTAGCTGCACACGTTGACCGCGCCGACTTTTATGTTCATTTCCGAGCGCATGTAGTCGATCGTCGGCTTGGCTGTCTCCATCATGCAGCCCATGCCGACCACCGCCAACTCGGCGTCGTCCATGAAATACGATTCAATCAGGTCGTACGGTCGGCCGGTTGCCTCGGTGAATGTTTTCATCGCCTCGATCAGGGCCGGCATCATATGCACGTAATAATGCCGCTGGGCGATCTTGCCCTTCATATACGAGTCCTGGTCCTGCACCACGCCGGTCATCAGCGGGTAATCAGTATCGAACAGGTTGATGATCCTGTCCTGCGGTCGCCCGACGTACTCGTTCATGAACGGCTTCTCGGGCAACAGCACGTTTTCGATTGTGTGGGTGACCAAAAACCCGTCCTGCACGTTCATGAAAGGCGACTGACAGGTCTCGGCGGTGCGGCGACAGATCAACGCCAGGTCGGCAGCTTCCTGTGGATTGCGGCCGAACAGGATACCCCAGCCCGTGTCGGCGCAGCTCATCACGTCGTCGTGGCCGGCGTGAACGTTGAGGCTTTGGCTGGTCAGCGCCCGGGAGCCGATGTGGAATACGACCGGCAGGCGTTTGCCCGAGATCGTGTACAGCACCTCTTTCATCAGCACCAAGCCCTGGCCGCTGGTGAAGTTGGTCACTCGGCCGCCGGCAAGGGCAAATCCCTCGCACGTCGACGCCGAGGAGTGCTCGCTTTCCAGTTGGAGGAAGATCAGCTTCTCACCCCAGAGGTTGGTCATGCCATTGGCGACGGCCGCCGAATACCCGCCACCCATCGTCGTCGAGCTGGTAATGGGAAACGCGCATGCACTCTGGGTGATGTTCGTTTCCACCCAGACCACTGCCCCAGAGCCGTCGGTGATAACAGGCAGCCCCGGGTAGGGGTGGGTGTTATCGTTCGCTGTGCCGCTCATAGGTGACTCCATGTCCGGGTCGAGCTGTCCGTGCCTGCTCGAACGCAGCTTCAGTCGTCGGTGATCTTACTTCGCTGCACCTCGGATCGGGTGATCGCTCTGGGCTGCCCGGTGCCGTAGGGACGAGCCAGCGACAACGCGTCGCCACGGCTGATTGTGAATCTCTTTTGATTATAGACGGGCCGACACCGTATCACAATCGGGCTGTGAGCCGTTATGGCACTCGCAAAAGATATAATGGTATGATTTTAACTGTGACGACCCTGTCCGATTCTATCGTCGCTTACCCTGTCCGCTCGGCTCCCCAAGCCCAGGTGCGGGTGAGCGTGTACTCGCGCACACCGTCATGATCGGGGCCGAGTATCCGCAGTTGCTGGGGGTCGAATCCGGCACCAAGCGCGCGTAGCAACTCGATCAGCATCTCATCACCGAAGCTCAGCCCGTGTATGACCAACCCGTCGTTGTTGAGGTCGTATATCGTCGTGCGGCCACGCTCGATCAGCACGCGATTGGGCGTGTTGAAACCCTTGCGCATCTGCAGCTGGATCCGTCGCACCGTTTCGGGTTCCTTCGGGTCGTAGTGGTATTGGCGCTTGTCGTCCGACGTCTGGCTGGCGTTGGCCGGCTGATCGTCAGGCTTGATGCCCCAGCCGGTGTCGGCGATCAACTTGTCGCGATCGGGCGGTTTGTTTGCGTTGTTTGTCATCTACCTGCGTGGGCTTGTCCCGGTTGGGATGGTTTCAGTTGGATATTACTTATCGTTATCTCTGAACGTTTTCAGATCCTCCTCGATCATCTTCAACTGTTCGGCTTCCTCCTGCCGCGTCTTGACCAGGCCTTGGTCGACTTGGCCCTGTCCATGGTAGTGGTGGTGCTGTGCCACGTCGGGCGACCAATAGGTGCGGCCGCTCTGAGCATACGCGGCCGATCCCACCGCCGCGCGTACCATCGCCTCGGCCGCCACCGCCAAGGCAGCGCCGTCGAGCGTCGGCTGACCGGCGATGAACTGCGCGGCGGCCTCGAGCTGTGCCTGGTCGATCGGGTGCCGCGAGGCCATGTGGCAGACGAATCGTGCAAACCAGGCTTGGCGGGTTGGCGTGAACCCTCGCTGGCGCAGCAACGCCGTCGCCACCGACCACAATTCGTTGGGCAACGACTCACGCATTGAGGCAGACACACCCGGTGCCGGCGCGTGGTGCAGGTGCAGCAATCGGACAAATCTCTCAACCATCACCTCGTGCAAAGTCAGTTTCGCCTCGACGTCGCCCGGCAACTGCACGACCACGTGCCCCACCTGGGCGCAAAGGTCGGGCACCAACTGGTCCAGTTTCTCCGGCGTCGGTTGCCAGTGGAACAGCAGGTCCGACACGGCCGCCTGATCGTCAAGATGGGGTGTAAACTGCGGGGCAAAAAGGATGTCCAACTCATGCTCCTCGAGCCGGGCCGCTGCGTCTGCGAGGAACGGCACCATCTCGGCCGAGTGTTCGGTCAGATATCGCGACAACTGTCGCTCCGTCTGCGGCTTAAGTGTCCGCGGCCGGGTTAGCAACTGTGCAATTCGATCTCGCAGTTGGTCATACATCGCCGGGCCCACTTTCAGATCCTGTCATTGCCATTATAGGTATCTCGATTTGCCGGCATCGGCATGGTCGGCTCATGCCGGTTGCGGTTGTTCCTGTGGGATCAGCCAATGGCCGGCGACGTTGATGCGCTCGAGGATGCCCAGGTCGTGGGCGATGGCCATGAAACGGAACGGGCCGTGCATCATGCGGGCGAACAGGATCAGGCCTTTATCCATCTGCGGATTGAGCACCCAGTCGATGGCCTGGCAGAGCGTGGCGACGCCGGCGTCTATGTACTTGCGGTCGCCGGTCAGGTCGTAGCAGTAGGCGAGCGTCTCGAGGTTGGCGTACCCGACCATGGGCCAGATGTGGCGTTGAAACTCCGGCCATGAGCCGTAAAAGACCAGCCCCTCCTTGCTCTGGTTCTGGCTAAGGCTGCGGTCAGTCAACTCGATAATGAACTTGCGAGCGGTTTCCGAGCCCGAGGCGCGGTGCCACTTGCACGCGCCGCGCAGGAAAAGGTAGGAGTTGCGGTCGTCAAGATCGGTGCGCTTGTCGTTCATGGAAAGCTCGATCAGCCGCTCGGCGGCCTTTTCGATCTCGGGCTCGGGGCGGATTTCGTACACCCCACCCAGCACGAGCAG
>CAUYYV010000176.1:0-7205 GCA_963577075.1 Phycisphaerae bacterium | reverse complement strand
AGCTGCGCAACGACCTGTATGGCACATCGTTCAGCATCGCGACCGCACACGCGTTGTTGCCGGCCGACTGGACGGTCGCCGACCTGGGCTGCGGCACCGGCCTGATCGCTGCGGAACTGGCCCCGTACGTCAAGCGTGTCATCGGGGTCGATCAATCACAGGCCATGCTCAAGACTGCGCGCAAGCGTGCGGCCGAGCATGACAACGTCGAGCTGCGCTGCGGCGATCTCGAAGCCCTACCGCTCGACGACGGCGAGGCCAATGCCGCCGTACTGTCGATTGTGTTGACCTATGTCGATGATCCGGTCACCGTGCTCACCGAGTCGGCCCGCGTGGTTCGGCCGGGCGGCAGGATCGTTGTCATTGACCTGTTACGCCACGAGCGCGACGATTTCCGTAGGCAGATGGGCCAACGCCGGCCGGGCTTCGAGACCGACGAACTGGAGTCCATGCTGGCCGACGCCGGCCTCAAAGGCCTCCAATGTCGACCCCTGCCGCCCGACCGCGGTGCCAAAGGCCCGGCCTTGGTACTCGCCGCTGCCACCCGATAACAGTTGAGGACGATTGAACATGACGATAAAACGCTGAAAAAGTCTGGACAGGATCACAGGGTGATGAGATAGATAAGAGATTTTATTGGCAAACAGCAACGGCCAGTCGTCAATGATTAGTGGTTCACACCATGGAATGCGAGGAACTTACGGAAAAGATCATCGAATCTCACGAAGCACAATTGGCCAATTACCTGGTTGCGACCGGTAAATCCGTAGGTTTGCTGATTAACGTTGCAGAACGAAATATTGAAGTAAAACGAACGGTCCGCACACTGACCACCGACTGACAGGATTCCAAAAACCTCCTGTTCACCCTGTCGAAAAATGGAGCCCACGCATGACCACCGCCACGAGCACCACGCTGGAATTCAAGGTTGCTGACCTGAGTCTGTCCGACTGGGGCCGCAAGGAGATCGAACTGGCCGAGGAGGAGATGCCCGGCCTTATGGCCCTCCGTGACGAATACACCACCCAACAGCCACTGGCCGGCCAGCGCATCATGGGCAGCCTGCACATGACGATCCAGACGGCCGTGCTGATTGAGACGCTGCGCGCCCTAGGTGCGGAAGTGCGCTGGTGTTCATGCAACATCTTCAGCACGCAGGATCAGGCCGCGACCGCGGTCGTGGTGGGCCGGCCCGAAGACGGCGGCACTGTGGATGACCCCAAGGGTGTTCCCGTGTTCGCGTGGAAGGGCGAGACGCTGGCCGAGTACTGGAAGTGCACTGATCAGGCACTCGACTTCAGCGGTGGCGACGGACCGACGCAGATCGTCGATGACGGCGGTGACGCAACACTGCTGATCCACAAAGGCGTTGAGTTCGAAAAAGCCGGCTCCGTGCCATCGCCCGACACGACCGACAACGCCGAGTTCAAGGAAGTGCTCAAGACGCTGGCGCGTACGATCAATGAAACCCCCGGGCGGTGGACCAAGGTGGCCCAGGGGTGCGCCGGCGTCAGCGAGGAAACCACCACCGGCATCAAGAACCTCCGTAAGATGGAAAAGGACGGCACATTGCTGTTCCCCGCGATCAACGTCAACGACTCGTGCACCAAGAGCAAGTTTGACAACCTCTACGGTTGCCGGCACTCGCTGATCGACGGGCTCAATCGCGCAACCGACGTAATGATGTCCGGCAAGATCGCGGTGGTGTGCGGATACGGCGACGTGGGCAAGGGTTGCTGCCAGTCGCTGCGCGGACAGGGGGCGCGCGTGATCGTCACGGAGATCGATCCCATCTGCGCGCTACAGGCCGCGATGGAAGGGTACGAAGTCAAAACACTTGAGGACGTGGTCGAGACATCCGACATCTTCATCACCACCACCGGCAACTTCAACATCATCACTGCCGCGCACATGGCGAAGATGAAAGACAAGGCGGTGATCGGCAATATCGGCCACTTCGACAACGAGATCGATATGGCCGGGCTCGCGAAAATCAAGGGTATCAGAAAAACGAACATCAAGCCGCAATACGACCAGTGGACCTTCCCCGATGGCCACAGCGTGCTGATCCTCGCCGAGGGGCGACTGCTGAACTTGGGCTGTGCGACGGGTCACCCCAGTTTCGTCATGAGCGCCAGCTTCACCAACCAGACGATCGCGCAGATCGAACTAGCAAACAACCGTAACGCTTACGAGAAGAAAGTCTACATGCTGCCCAAGTACCTTGATGAAAAAGTCGCCCGCCTGCACCTGAAAAAACTCGGGGTCAAACTATCTAGGCTCACCCAGGAGCAAGCCGACTACATCAGCGTGCCCGTCGACGGCCCATACAAGCCGGAGCATTACCGGTATTAAGTGATGGTTGGTTGACCGACGCGCCCCCGGCCCAATTCGCTCGTCGCGGCGTACCATCTGACGGCCGGGTTCAATCCGTCACCGGCAGCAAGATGGTAAAGTTCGTACCGCGACCCGGCTCGGAGTGGCAGATCAACACGCCACCGTGCTCTTCGATGATCCGTCGCGACGTTGGCAAGCCCAAGCCGGTGCCGCCCTTCTTCGCGGTAAAGTAGGGTTGGAAGATCTTTTCGGTCACCGACCTCGCCATGCCCGGCCCGGTATCGATCACATCGATGCGTAACTCGGGGCTGTGGCCCGGCACCTTGTCGCGCCGCGTGCGGATGATCAGCTCATCATTGCCGCCCGATGCCTCGTCGCGCCGGCGGGCATCGGACATGGCCTGACAGGCATTGATCATCAGGTTGAGCAACGCCTGCTTGAGCATATCGCGGTCGAGGTTCAGCATCGCGTCAGGCGCATCGAGTTGCGTGCGTAGTTTCACGCCGGCCACCTCCGCCTGTGGGTGAAAAAAATCAGCCAGTTCACTGATCAGCACGTGCACATCGATCGGTTGTCGCTCCAGTTGAACGCGCCCAGCGTAGCGGAGAAAATCGTCGAGAATATCGCGAAGCCGCCGTGTCTCCTTGCTCAGCGACTCAAACCGCCGCTGTACTCGATTGAATTGTTCTTCACCCAACTCTCCCCGTGACTGGCGCGACAGATCGCGAAGATCCTCCTGAATCAATTGCAGATTCAATCCAACGGTAGAAAGCGGGTTTTTGATTTCATGCGCCAACCCGCCAGTCAGCGTGCCAAGTTCCGCCAGCCGCTCGGCCGACCTCGCCTGCTGTTCGAGGCGGCGAACGCGTCTGGCAACACGGCGCGCGGCGACAATCCCCAACGGGATCATCAGCAGCACGCCGCAACCAACACCCAGCCAGAAGCCGTCCATCATGGCAGCGAGAATACCTCCACCGGCGCCCGCCGTCATCCACGCCACCGAAGCGTCGCCTTACGAGACGGCCTGGTCCGGCTCATCCAAGGCATTTTCGCCATCGGCCGGGGCGCGATGAACATCACACGCTTGCCAACCCTTATCGCCCTCCACCAGTTCGTACGTTACCTGCTCGCCGTCTTTGAGTGAGCGGAAACCCTCACCCTGAATCTGCGAGTAGTGGACGAATACGTCCTGGCCCTCGGGTCCAATGATGAAACCAAATCCCTTCTTAGGATCGAACCACTTGACGCAACCGTCTGTCGGCATGGTTCATCTCCTGTCACGACCGCGATAATCGCCATGTTGACAAGGCATGGCGTTCCCGTCCCGCGTCATGCACCCAAGTTATGTGACTTGTCGCAGCCCCGCGGGACAAGTTTTTTGGCATCGGACGTAATGTCGGTCGATACACCAAACATGATTTTGTGCGGCGACCGTCGACCTGATCGCCCAACGACCCGAAGCGAACACTCAACACCCGCATGTGCCAGATGACGCGACGACACCTGCCGTTCCCCTAGGTCAGATGTCAGTATAGCTAACGCTCCACGGAAACGGAAGCATTTTCTTCACCCTGCTCGGTCATGGCTGCCCGGCGTGAAAGCTTGACTCGACCCTGCTCATCGACGCTGAGCACCTTGACCCGCACGGTTTCCCCCTGTTTAACGATGTCGGTGACCTTCTCGACATAACCGTCGTCAAGTTCGGAGATGTGGCACAGCCCGTCCTGGCCCGGGGTCAGCTCGATAAAAGCGCCAAAGTCCTTGATAGTACTAACTTTGCCAGTATACACCTGCCCGACCTTTACCTCAGCACACTGCTTTTCGACCTCTTCGAGCGCGGCCTCAGCCTTGTTGGCACCGACGGCGGAAATAAAGATCGTTCCGTCCTCTTCAATCTCGATCTTCGCGCCGGTCCGCTCCTCAAGCGCGCGGATATTCTTGCCGCCCGGGCCGATCAGCAAGCCGATCTTGTCCGGGTTGATCGATGTCGAAAGGATTCGCGGCGCGTGCGGGCTCAGTTCACTACGCGCCTCGGGGATCGTCGCCTCGATCATCTCGATGATCTGAAGGCGATTGGTCCGGGCAAGCTCGAACGTCTTGCGGATCTGATCCATCTGCAGACCACGAATTTTCAGGTCGAGTTGGATCGCGGTGATGCCCGTGCGCGTGCCGGTAACCTTGAAGTCCATGTCGCCGAAGTGATCTTCCTCGCCCTGGATGTCGGTCAGGTAGATTTCGTCACCCTCGCTGATCATCCCGATGCTGATGCCCGCAACGATCCCGGTGATTGGCACACCGGCATCCAGCATCGCGAGGCTGCCGCCACAAGCCGACGCCATGCTCGACGACCCGTTGGACTCGAGGATATCGCTGACCACGCGGACGGTGTACGGAAACTTCTCGACGGGTGGCAGAACCGGTTGAAGCGCCCTCTGGGCAAGCATGCCGTGGCCGATATCACGCCGACTGGGCCCCATGATCCGCTTGGCCTCGCCGACAGAAAAAGGCGGGAAGTTGTAGTGCAGGTAGAACTTTTCGGAGTATTCCTCGCCCAAACCGTCGACGATCTGCTCGTTCCTGGCGGTGCCCAACGTGACGGTGACCAGCGCCTGGGTCTCGCCCCTTGTAAACAAGCCCGAGCCGTGTACACGCGGCAGCACACCGACCTCGCATTCAATCGGGCGCAACTGGTCATGGCGCCGCCCGTCCGTGCGCGTCCCGCCGAGAATAATCTGGCGCGTGATTTGCTCTTCAAGATCATGGATGGCGGTTTTGGCATGGGCGACGCGCTGGCGCCAAAGCTCGATCTGCTTGATCGTCGCGTCTTCGCCCGGCTCGGGCAATTGCTCTGCCAGGAAAGTGGCAATCGCATTCTTGACCGCCTCCTGTCGCTCAAGTTTCGTACCCGTGGTTGTCTTGGCCGTGCGCAAGGGCTCGGTCAGTTTCGACTTTGTCAGCTCAACGATATCGTCGGCGGGCAGGTTCAGCGTACACTGCTTTTCTTTGCCCACCTGCCCCGCAAGGTCGTCGATCATGGCGGCAATCTTCTTGACTTGCTCGTAGCCGAACTCGATGGCTTGGATAACCACGTCCTCGGACAACTCATGCGCGCCGACCTCGATCATGTTCAGCCCATCACGGTGCCCGCACAGCAACATATCCAAATCGCTGTACTCGGCCTGCGCAGCAGTGGGCATGATGACGAATTGCCCGTCAACGCGACCGACCCGGACATTACCGAGTGGCCCCTCGAATGGAATCGAGCTGACCGCCAGTGCCGCCGAGGCCGCGATACCCGCCAGCACGTCCGGCTCGTTCTGGCCGTCGGCGGCTAAGACCCAGCACTGGATCTGCACCTCATCGACAAACCCCTTGGGAAACAACGGCCGAATGGGACGGTCGATGTTTCTCATGGTGAGGATTTCTTTTTGATTGGGCGCCCCTTCACGCTTGCGAAAGCCACCTGGAAACTTGCCGGCCGCCGGCAGCTTCTCGCGGTAATCGACGGTCAACGGAAAGAAGTCGATCCCTTCGCGTGGCATCGCACGCACGGTGGTACCGAGCACCACGGTCTCGCCAAACTGCACCAGAACGGCGCCGTCAGCCTGTTTGGCCAGCCTGCCTGTTTCGATCGAAAGCGTCCTGCCTCCCAGTTCCATTTCTACACGTGTCGCTGCCATCTGAAGGTTCCTTCTCAATGCGGCATCCGCTCTGAGCCAATGGTCACGTGCAACGGGTCATGAAAAACCCACATCGCGCACTACCAGCTCGTCGCGTCACCTGGTCGGATTGTTAGGGCCCCCTGGGGCAGCAGCAGAAGACAGATGACCGGAAGCACTTTATTTTACCGGTCAAGTGCGTCGGGCCGTCTGCCGTCTGCTATCCCTCGTCCTTTCGAGAGCCTTGAACTACACTAACGGGGCCGGCTCTGGTCCTACATCGACGACCACGCTGGCCGATCGACAATTATCTGGTCATTCACATCGCCGTCACTTACGCAGCCCCAAACGACCAATAAGCTGCAAATATCGCGGCCGGTCCTCCCGGGACAGGTATCGCAGCAGGCGGTTGCGTTTGGAGACCATCATCAGCAGCCCCCGCCTTGAGGCGAAATCATGCTTGTGCGTCTGCATATGGCCGGTCAGATCGGTGATCCGATCGGTGAGCAGAGCGACCTGAACCTCGACCGATCCAGAGTCCTTCTCGCTGCGACGGTAATCGCTGATGATGTTGGTGGTACGCTCAGCGGTCAATGCCATGCTCTCGATGGTAGCACAAACCGATTGTCCCAGCAAACCGTCCACCACGAACCCGGGGACAGGGCCTGGCGGCCCCCGGAGGGGGTCCGATTGTTAAACTAGTAGCCATGGCGTACACCCAGCCCCCCCCCAACCGATATACGTGCAGCCAAGCGGCCTTTGAGAGAGCATGCAGGGTCATGCCCGGCGGGGTCAACTCGCCCGTGCGCGCCTACCAGGCCGTCGGACGCGATCCGATCACGATTCGAGCAGGCTGCGGTGCCCATGTCACGGACGCCGACGGTCGCAGCTATATCGACTACGTGTGCAGTTACGGGCCGCTCATACTCGGCCACGCACCCGACGCCGTGATAGCGGCGATTGCCCAGGCCGCGGCGGAAGGTACCAGTTTCGGTATGCCGACCGAAGCCGAAACGACGCTGGCAGAAATGGTCGTCGAAGCGGTCGACTCGATCGACGTCGTCCGGTTCGTCAACAGCGGAACGGAGGCGGTCATGAGCGCAATTCGCCTGGCCCGCGCTGCCACCGGACGATCGAAGATCATCAAGTGCACCGGGTGTTACCACGGTCACAGCGATGCCCTGCTCGTCGAAGCGGGCAGCGGCGCTG
>CAUYYV010000175.1:0-7234 GCA_963577075.1 Phycisphaerae bacterium | reverse complement strand
CAATTCGTCTTCATAGAGAATCGGTTTGTAGAGCGTCATGTCCTGCAAGTGGCTGCCGCCGGTGCGCGGATCGTTGTGGTAAATGGCGTCGCCCGGCGCAAGATCATCCCCAAAATAATCGGCGACCTGGCCGGCGCAAAAGATCATCGCGCCCAGGTGGACCGGCTGATCCTGGCCCTGAATAATGACTCGGGCCGAGCCGTCCGTGATGCAATTCGAGAAGTCGTTGCCAATCGCGAGAATCGGCGACATGGCGGCGCGGCGCATCGTGATCGTCATCTCACGCACGATGGCATCCAGCGCGCCCGAGACGACAGCTAGCGTTACCGGATCAACCTGATCGACACCGGCTTCCCGTCGCCTACCCATCAAATTAGAAACAAACAATTCCTCAGACGTCATTCCGAAATGCTATTTGGAGAGATTCGCCAACTTGCCGATATGAGAACGAGGAATCCCTGTGGCGAAATTTGATAAAGAAACTTCGCCAAGGATATTCCTCGCTATCGCCACAGCAAATCGGCGTTAATGAATCGAGTCGCTCGGAATGACGTTGCGCACGTCTCAATCGTCCCAAGCTTTCTTGATGTCTTTAAGCACGCTGTCAGAAGCTTCCAGTATCGTGTCGATGTCCGCCTCGGTGTGTGCCGTGCTCAGTGTTCCAGTTGGTCGTCCCGGAGGCCATAGAATGCCGCGCGCCATCAAGCCGGTATAAAAAGCCTTGCGCAATCCTTGCGGGCCGGCCTTGACGTCACGGAAGGTGCGCAACTCCCGATCTGTCAAATGGATCGCAAACACAGAATGCTTGCCGGTGAATTGGAACGGCAGCTCGTATTCCTCGGCGAGTGAGAGCAGACCGTTGCCCAGCCGCTGGGTCAGCGCATCCATGTATTCGACCGCGCTACCATCCTCCATCGCGTCGAGCACGATGTGTGCAGCCGTCATCGCCATTGGATTGGCCGAGAAGGTCCCTGAGCAAAATACTTTTATCGCCGGATCGTACGGCGGTGCCACGACCTTCTCAAATACATCCGCGCGGCCGCCCAGCATCCCGTGTGCGATACCGCCGAAGAGCGCCTTGCCCGTCGTCCACATATCCGGCGCAATGTTGTATTCGCCGATCGCGCCCGCCGGGCCAAAGCGCACGCCGAGCGGTATTTCGTCGACGATCATGAGAATTCCCAGCCGCTGCGTGACGTCTCGGATCGCATCGAGGTATTCCTGCTGCGCTGGCAGCGAACCACCCCACATCATCATCGGTTCGATTATTACGCAGGCAAGATCGTCGGCGTTCTGTTCAATGATTGAAACCGCGGCCTCGGTCTCGTTGAAAGGGATGGTGATCACGTACTGCGATAACGAAGCCGGCACGCCGGGATCATCGGAAACCGTTTCGGGTGCGAGGTCGGGACCGGCTGTCTCGCCGATATGACTGTGCAACATGAAGTCGCTCTGACCGTGGTGATGCCCCTCCACCCGTGCGAATTTTTCCCGGCCCGTAAACGCACGCGCAATGCGCAGCGCGATCTGCTCCGGCTCGGATCCGGTGTTTAGAAAACGTATCATTTCGAGAAACGGCATCTGCGCGTTCAGCCGCTCCGCGAGTCGCACTTCGGCCTCGGTCGCCATCGCCAGCAGCGATCCGCGCGTCAACTGTTCCTGACACGCTGCGACCATTTCCGGGGAAGCGTGCCCAAGGATGCACGATCCGCCGTCGAGGCTCAGATCGACATAGCAGTTGTCGTCGATATCGATCAGATACGCGCCTTCACCGTGATCGGCGTAGATCGGATTCGGCCAGAACATCGTGGCATTGCGGCCCGCGCCACCGGGCAGGCGCGCGCGCGCCTTTTCGTAGAGCGCAGACGACTTCGGCGTGCGGTCGCGGTACTCCTGTGCGTATCGATCGAGTAGTTGCGTGGCTCCGTTGGATGGGTTAGACATATTGATTTCTCCTCGTCTCTGTCAACGTCATTCCGAAGTAACCCAAGCTGGCTCGCCAGCACTGGTGAACCGTGGAACTCGCGAGAGTTCATTGGTAGCGGCGTTGAAGAGGTCATATATTTGAAGATTTACTGCAGCCCCCCGCCTTCGGCGCCCTTTCACCGATTCGGGGAAGGGGGAATTTCCGAAGGAGCGTTGGTTGCCATATGTAAATTAACTTCCAAAATGTCCCCCCCGAATCGGGGGAGGCGACGTGGGCGGGGGGCTGCAGTACAAGTCCTATGAGTCGTTAACTTCAGCCAACACCGTCCTAAAAATATCGAGCGACTCCTCGACCATTTCGTCTGTGATGTTGAAGCACAGCGCTATCTTGAATGCATATGGTGCGAGCATATGGATACCCAATCCGTGTTCCTTAAGGCGGTTGCCCAATTCAAGGGAAGTCATGCCGAGCGCGTCGGTGTTGACGCGGAACAGGTTGGTCTGAACGGTCTCCATGTCGACATCGAGGCCGTCCATTTTATTTAGTTCCGTGGCGATATGGTGCGCGCGCCGCTGATCATCGGCCAGGCCCTCGTACATTTGCGTGAGCGCGATGATTCCGGCTGCTGCAAACAGGCCGCTCTTGTGGACTGCCGTCATGCCCAGTCGCTTCGCCAGCAGACGGATGCCCACCATGTTCTCGGATGAGGTACCGAGGAGCGAACCATAGGGCGCGCCCAATCCCTTGTTCAGCGACATCGCCACGTAATCGCATGGCTCAGTAAGCGCCTTGAGTGGAATGTCCTGCGCCACAGCAGCGTTCGTTACGCGGGCGCCATCCAAAAACAACTTCGCCCCGTGACTGTGTGCCATCTCGGCGACCTTCTCGGTATATTCTTGCGTTAGTACGGTTCCGCCGGCAACGTTGTGTGTGTTCTCAAGGGAAATCATACCGACGGGCACGCGGTAACCGTACTGCGTTTCGTTGATAATCGCCTCGATATCGTCGAGCGCCATTGCGCCAAATTTATCGCCCATCAACGGCCGCGTTGCGGCGCCGGCCATCGCGCTGACGTGGAGCGCCTCGACCCACCAGACGTGTGAGCGCGCCTCCAAAATCAGCTGCTTGCCGGTCAGGTCGGCATGCATGTGGGATAACACCGTGGCATTGGTGGTCGTGGGTAGAAACAGCGCTTCTTCATGACCAGTCAGTTCGGCGCCTAGCGCTTCGATTTCCTTGACGACTGGGTCCTGGCCCCCGCCGGCGAGTCCGGGCGTGACTTTCGTCATCGCCTCGAACATTGCCGGCGTCGGCTTGTGGACGACCTCGTAGCGTATGTCTAATCGCGGCGCGCCCTCCCATTCAACCTGTGCGCTCGAAAACTGCGAAGTCCCGTCAGCATTTCCTTTAGACATTGAATTTCTCCTTATTCCCTGTATCTATTTGGGCCTTATTTATAAAACTTCTAGAAAATTATTTCGCAGTGAAGTGGTTGCTTCTTCGTCAATCCAAAAATCTGTAGGATCGAACACAACCCCATACTAACCACGCGCGCACTCGATGGACACCAGACCGCCGCGCACGTCTTCGAGGACCGCGTTCACATCACGCTCGAACGGATTGCCTACGCCGCCACCGCCCGCGCAATGAATCTCCATACACTGATCCTCGCGGACGTCGTTTACGGTGTGAAGTGCAATGCTCTGCCGGCCTTCTGGGCCGAGGATATATTTGTGGAAGACTCGCCCTTTGCCTACCGGAGAACCGCCTCCGAGCACACTGGGCGGAGGAAACTTCATTCCGTCGCCGATTGTAGAAACTTTGGAAGTATGGTCTACCGGCGAGAACTCCATCACCGGCCCCCAGCCTCCACGCCAGCGGCCCGGGCATGCCGAATCCGGATCGAGTTCGTAACGATGGATGTGCATCGGCACCATATGCTCGACGGTTTCCACGTCGCCAGTCATGGCTGCGCCAGCGACTTCGATACAACCCACGCATGGTTCTCCGTCATACCCCCAAAATGCTCCGCCACCGCCCCAACCGGTCATCACCGGCAGGAAAGCATAATGTTCGTCGTTGCGCGGATCGGTGCCCGTCAGCACCTCGATGCAGACCTTCGCCCAACCGCCCCCGGCACGTTCCGGCACTGCCTTTCCTAATACATGGCGTACGGCTTGGGACAGGTGTCCATACGGAACAGAAGTACACATACCGCAGGCCGCCGGTTGGACAGGATTTGCCAGAGTCCCCTCTGGTCCGAGGTCGACCGTAACGTGCCCGAAACGACGGCGAGAGTGATCGAGTTGGGTTGGTCCACTGCTACAGAGCGCGCATCAGGTAGGCGTTGAGGGGCGTCAATTCGAGTTCGAACCCGGGGATCACTACGATAGTAGTATTCACTTCCTCCACCACCGCCGGACCCGGCACCACGTTGCCGGGTTCCAATTTCGTCCCGTCGTACACGGGCAGGGTGCGATATTCGTCGTATTCTCGGAAGAGCATGGGGCGCTCGCCGGTCTGCGCGGCGGACGGATCGGAGCCCACCGTATCCAATTGAGGCAAGCGAATTGGCGGCAACCGCCCAAGCGCCGTCACCGTGGCGTTGATGATCTCGCCCGCACCCGCTTCATGGCGATATGTGTATTCCTTCTCGTGCTGCTGGTGCAAGCGCTCCAATAACTCTGGAACGGCTCCATCGCCGTTCAACAGCGAAAGATCAGATACGTCTACAGGTACCTCGTAAATTTGACCTACATAACGCATTTCCAGGCGGCGCGTGGTCACCATGTCGTCGGGCTCGACGCCCTCCAGGGTCAGGTCGGCGTGCGCCGTGTGCTCCATTTCCTCGAAAGTCGTGCTGAGTTGTCCGGCGTCAAGCTCAGTCAAGCGGAACGCGAAGCTGCGTTTGTAATCGTGCCGCAGATCGCTAGCCAGCGCGCCGAACGCGCAGAAGGTCGAGGCCAGCTTTGGAATAATGATGGTTGAGATGCTCAACTCGCGAGCCAGCTCGGCGCCGTGGACGGCGCCCTGGCCGCCCGCCGCCACCATCACGAAGTCACGCGGATCGTAGCCACGCTCAAGCGAGATGGCCGACATGGCGTTCGACATGTTTCGGTTGACGATCTCAAATACGCCCAACGCTGCCTGGGGCACATCCATCCCCAGCGGCTGCGCGATGTGCGCTTCAATGGACTTCTCCGCCAGCGACGAATCGATGGGGAAACTGCCGCCGAGCAATGCGGCGGGGTTGAGGTAGCCCAATACGACGTCCGCGTCTGTCACCGTCGGCTGCTCCCCGCCGCGCCTGTAACACGCAGGGCCCGGTACCGCCTCCGCGCTCTGCGGCCCCACGCGCAGAATGCCGTGATCGAGCCAAGCGATGGAGCCGCCGCCCGCGCCGATGGTGTTGATGTTGATCATCGGCACTGCAAGGCGATAGCGGTGAACATCGGTTGTGCCCCGCACATCTGGCACACCGTGGTCGATGAGCGAGGCGTCGAAGCTGGTACCACCCATATCGATGGTGATCAAGTTGTCGTAGTCCAGCTTGCGACCGATGAAGAGGCTGGCCGCCGGCGCCGCCGCCGGGCCGGAGTTGAGTGCCAGCACCGCGCGGGTGCGGATCACATCGCTAGCTGCGACGCCGCCATTGGACTGCACCCATCGGATTTCACCTTCGTATCCGAATCCCTTCAGGAATTCCTCGGTCTGTTCGAGGTATAAGGAAAGGCGCGGGCCTATGTAGGCGTTGAGTACCGTAGTCGACACACGGTCGTATTCACGGATTTGTGGATTGACGTCAACGGACAACGAGACGTACGCATCGGGCATTTCCGCTCGCACAATCTCGCCGATCCTACGTTCGTGCGCCGGTTCGTAAAACGACCAGAGCAGACAAGTCGCGACGGATTCGACGCCCTCTTTTTTGAAAGTCTCGACAGCCTTGTAGACATCGTCCTCGACAAGCGGAATCATGATGTCTCCGTTTTTATCCACACGCTCACGCACGGGCAGGCGCAAATAGCGTGGTACCAGGATCGGAGGCGGACCATATCGAAAATCGTAACGCTCGTCTCGGTAGCCCAGGCGGATTTCCAGCGTATCACGGAATCCTTCGGTACAGATCAGCCCGGTTATGGCTCCACGCAATTGAATTAATGTGTTTATGGCAACGGTTGTGCCGTGGATGAGGAGATGGCAATTCGCAAGCAGATCGGATACCGATATCGACACCTTCTCTGCCAAATCATTCAGCCCGATCTCGATGGCCTCGCCCGGATCGTCTGGAGTCGAAGGTGTCTTTGCTTCCTTTACCTGTCCATCCTGATCCACCAAAACGAAGTCGGTAAAAGTGCCGCCGACATCGATTCCTAATCGATATGACGTGCTATCTGCCATCATCTCACTCCCTCCGCTGGGTATTCATTTTGACTATCGAACAGTTCCCACCTTCCCAAGGCTAACTGTTCAAATCGCGATTGCGCTGGCTTACTAAAACGTGCATTTAGAATTATTATTATAACCAGTAGAGAAGCAGACGGATTTGCGTAAATGGGTTGCCCATATGACTCTAACGCGCCGAAATCTTGAATTGTCCACTTTTGTGGTAGTGAGTGAACACAAACAGAGGTCATCAATTACGCCCACACTCGATCTGCGCCCAGACATGCTCCAAGCGAGCAATGCGGTCGCACTCCAGTAATGTTCTTGATATTGACTTGAGGAGCGATCCTACGCTAAAATACCCCCAGAGATATATCATACACATTATATATGATCAACATTGAGTGTCAAGCACTGGGTTTCAAATACGTTAAAGCGAGTATTGGCCCCTCGACTTATTAAGACGACAACATAAGGACATGGCTACCCTACAACCTCTCAAACACACCACGTCTCGGACTAGCCAGGCGTACAACGCGATCAAGGCCGCGATCTTGTCCGCCGAGATGGAGCCGGGCTCGCTGCTTCTCGAGGACGACCTCGCAAAGCAACTTAAAATTAGCAAAACTCCTGTGCGCGACGCGTTGCAGGAACTCGAACGCGACGGATTGGTTAAACGGATCCCCTATAAAGGGACTTACGTAACGGAAATCGGCGTGTCCGATCTAAGAGAGATTCTCGAGATCAAGGCCGTTCTCGAAGGACTGGGCGGTCGGCTGGTCACTAAGTTCATGACGCCTGAAGAAATGGACAAAGCCGCGGCAATTCTCGACGCCTCAGAAGCTGCGATTAAGGCCGGCGATTTGTCGCGTGCAGACGGTTACGGACAGGAGTTCCACGACTTAATTATCAACTTCTCCC
>CAUYYV010000174.1:0-7251 GCA_963577075.1 Phycisphaerae bacterium | reverse complement strand
GCCCCGAAAGCCCGAACAACGTCGTGCTGCCCGGCGAGATCAACGCGCTGGTTATCGATGCCGATGAGTCCGACCCGTCGCAGCGATGGAAAGCTTTGATCCGGCCTTGGCGGGGGCTCAAGGGCCCGGGCACGAAGGTGATTCATCCCTATCGCACCAAAGAGGACGGCTCGCACCCGCCGGGCGTGCTGCACGCGCTCTACATCTCGCCCGACGGCATCCGCTGGCAGAAGAAAAGCGATATCAGCGTGCTCAAGGGCGACGTGCACTTCGAGGCGCCCGACCAGCGGTTCTACGGGATCGGTGATCTGCTCAAGGCGCGCTGGGACCCGCGGCTCAAGACGTACATCGGCGCGGTCAAGCAGACGATCGGCCCGGACTACCGCTTCACCCCGGTGTTTCATCACGCACGCGTGTTGTGCATGATCGAGAGCGACGACATGGTGCACTGGTCGCTGCCGCGCGTTTATGCGTATCCGGACGGCGAGGACGCCAAGAGCCCTGGCATGTACGGTATCTACGAAGACCACGCGTTCAATTACGAGAGCATGTGGCTGAACCTGTTCTCGATGACGTGGTACAGCCCGGCTACCCGGGAATGGATGTTAGAAGTCAACCAGCCGGAGAACCGTCCGTACATCAAGCGCAACCGGCTGCGCCTGGCCGCCAGCCGCGACGGGCGGCATTACTGCTACCTTGCCGAGCGCAAGCGATTCAATCTGCCCAGTCCAAGTGACGACTGGGACATCGACGTGGTTCGCGTGGCCAACCAGGGCGCTCCCGTCGTGCGCGGCGACGAGTTGTGGTTCTACTATCGCGGCAACACGATCGACGGGCCAAAGAAGACCTGGAAAATGGGCAACGGCATCGCAACCCTGCGCCGCGACGGGTTCGCCTCGCTCGACGCCGCCGACGAGCCGGGCGTGGTGATTACCCGGCCGTTTGTTTTCGCGGGCGATGGTAGACTGTGCGTCAATACCGACGTCGGCGCCAGCGGCAGCGTGCGCGTGGCCGTCCTCAATGAAGCGGGCGAGCCGATCGACCACTTCACGATAGACGATGCCGTTGCGGTTTGTGAAGATTCAACACAAACGCCCGTTTACTGGAAGAACCGCGAATCGCTGGCTGAACTGAAGGATCGTTATATCCGCCTCGTGTTCCACCTGGTCGATGCTGAGCTGTATTCATTCTGGATCGAGTAAACCCGCGAGCAACTGACCCGCCGCCTGCGGCACGCCATCAGCATGCCAACGGCCAGCAGCGACAGCGTCGCGGGTTCGGGGACGACGGCAAGGAAGCCGTGAGTACCGCTACCGTCGGAGTAGTACCCGACGATATTGCCGCCGTCGATTTCCCATGCGTAGGTGGAGCTTCCCCCCGGCACATCGAGGGTGGTGTAGGTGGCAAATGCGTCACCTTGCGCCGCCACGCCGATGCATAGCGTCAGGCAAGCGGCAGCGGCACTGGTAAGAAAGGTCTTCATGGTGTTCCTCCAAAAAAAGGGGTAAAGGGTCTTCATCGCACTATTCCAAGAACAAGGCGGACAGATATTAATGGTGTTGCTCCAAAACAGGGTGGTTCAGAAAGTGCCTTCTTCCCGCCCACGGGATGAATGGGTAGGCGTTGTCCTCCGCGGTCATTATGGTCTCGCTTGTCCAGAGGGCCACCGCCCGGCCCCGCCCGCGATGCCGTTGACCTGGCGGGATTATCGTGAGGCTCGACATCAGCGCCGGGTCGACGGTTCAGTGCTTCGCCTGGGTCCGGTAGAGCGACTTCAATTCGTTCGGTGGCCAACGCATCAGGCTTGCCCCTGAAGGCTTCGCTCCGCTTGGGCGAATCGCCTTGATCTCAAGGGGCTTGTACCGCACGTCAAGGAAGGGCGTCTCGATGACTTTGCCGCCAGCGGCCCGCGAGCGGTGAGCCATATCGAGGATGCCGCTCGTAAGCAGCGTTCGTTCGACAGCGTATAGCGGCTTGCCGGTGACGAACATCTCCTCGGCGTTCAGGCCCAGATAGCTGAAATGACATTTGGGTGTCCGTTTATTATCCACGAGTTCGTCTTGCAGAAGAAATTCTGTGGCGACAATCTTGCCATTAACTCTGGCCGCGTACGCCCACCGCAATCCGTAATAGCGATACATCATGAGGACCGTGCCTTTGGTGCCGTCACGATATTTGACGATGATCGCTACAGGATCCCTTGCGTGTTGACGCATCGTTCCTTTCTGCTTGATATCAATCGTCGAGGCCGCAGCCTCGGCAAGATCCATGGAAAAAGCCCCTTGCCTGGCGGCTGCGAACATGGCGTCGGCCCGGAGGTATTGCACCGACGCGACCCCCGTTTCGCCCCCCGCTCGACGCTCCAGCATGCATTGCAGAATCTCTAGAACGTGAAAACCGTATGCGTCCATCGAATCGCCGTAGCCCAAGGCCACCGCCTCGCTGATCTTGCTGCCGATGGGATGCTCCAGCGGCGGATTTCGCCAAGTCAATGGCAGTGAAGACCCGGCCATATAGGGAGCCTTCAATTCCCTGCTGCGGTCATAGATCCATTTGGAGTCCAACCAACTGTAGGACAGATGTTTGTCGTGGAAAACCGGAACCACACGTTTGCTCGCGTCGAAACACCGAAAGATCTCTTCGGCGATCCTCAATCGCGGATACATCTCCATGCCGAATCGGTTGAAGGGGTAATCTCCATGCTCGCCGATGAACAGTACCGCATCCACGGCCAACTTTTTGCCGCCCAGCGTCAGGGCGCCGGTAACGGTCGGGTAGATCGGAACGTTGTAACGGGCCGCGATCTTCAGCCCCAGGTCGTCAGGATTTGTCTGGTCGATATACATCGAGACCACTTTGACACGCGGGCGAACAACGCCATCGTCGGTGGGGAAGCCGTAGAAGAATTTCGTGGCGATGACATCGGCGTGGTATCGCTCTCGGTATGCCGTGCATATAAGCGCTATCTTCTTCTGGGGCGTTCGCGATGCCGGGGTCTTGGATGTCTTCTGTTGGCTGACTTGCCCGATCATGCACGATGCCAGAACTGATAGAAGCAGAAATGTGGTGGGTTGTTTCATGAGATCTCAAGCCTGGATACCCCATGTCCCACGCGGGGCTGAAAGGGTTCAATGGACTACTTCTTGTCAGCGGCTTGCATCACGCCCAACAGTTCGCCGAGGACGACGACGGTTTGTTCGTGGGCGATGATTTGCGTGAGTACGCCCTCGGCGGGGGCTTCAATTTCGGACAGGGCCTTGTCCGTTTCGACTTCGATAACACCCTGCCCCTGCGTGATCCGATCGCCGACCTGAACGAGCCAGCGGACCACGGTGGCTTTGGTGATGGTCAGGTCCTGGTGCGGCATGATGATGGGGATGCCGTCGACATCAGCGAAATCCGGGGTTGCGGCGGCCGGTTTTTCGGGCGTGGCCGATACAGGTGGCGCCGGCATCGCGGTGCGAGTTGCGGTGGCGCAAGATTCCAGGCGCCGCGGCAATGGCGGAAGACCCTTGAGCACGGCGGTGGCGGCGGTGATGATCCTTTCAACCGTGACGATCACCGCGTTTTCGAGCGTCGGGCTAAAGGGGTGCGCCACCGGGTCGGTGTGCACGCGTCCCATCGGGGCGTCGAGGTGATCAAACCCGTGCTCCATCATCACTGCTGCGATTTCTGCGCCCAGGCCACACATCGAAAACGCCTCGTCGACGACCAGCAGGTGATTTGTCTTCGCGACGCTGGTGACGATCGTGTCGATGTCCATCGGCACGATCGTGCGCAGGTCGATCACCTCGCACGACACGCCTTTGGTTTTGAGTTGCTGCGCCGCTTCGAGGCTGCGGTGCACCAATGCGCCGCAGGTCACGATCGTCAGGTCGCTTCCCTCGCACACGATGGCGGCGCTTGCGAACGGTACGAGCCGGTCGCCCCGCGGTACCGGGTGTTCGCTGGCGAACAGCGACTTGGGTTCCATGATGATGACCGGGTCGCCGCAGCGCAGCGCTGTCTTGAAAAGACCCTTGGCATCGGCGGCGTTCGACGGGATCGCCACGATCAGGCCTGGACAGTGCGACCAGAGCGGATAGTAGTTGCCGCTGTGATGGGGTCCGGTGTTTTTGATCGGCCCGATCGGCGCGCGGATGACCATGGGCACGCCGATTTGACCGTTGCTCATGTAACGCAGCTTCGCCGCCTGCTGGACGATCTGTGACCCGGCCTCAAAGAGAAAGTCGGCGAACATGATATCGGCGATGGCCCTGCACCCGGTCGCCGCGGCGCCCACCGCAGCGCCGGTGAACCCCAACTCGCAAATGGCGGTGTCGATCACGCGGTCGCTGCCGAACTCGTGCCACAAGCCCTTCGTGTGCGCGAAGCTGCCGCCGCGTTCGCCGATGCCTTCACCCAGATAAATAACGTGCGGGTTGCGACGCATCTCCTCGGCGATGCCGTCGCGCACCGCGTCGAGCCAGCCCTGCACAACCGGCTTGTCCGTGTCTGTGGGTTGCGGTATCGGCGGGTTGACCGGTGTGGCCCACACGTGATCGTGCGCGGTCGCGGGGTCAGGTTGCGGTGAATCCATGGCGAACGTGGCCGCCTGCTCGATACGGTCATCCACGCGCGACTCGATCACGCTCAACTCATCTTCCGTTGCCCGCCTGGAGTCGATGATCTTCCCACGCATGCGATCGATCGGGCATTGCTGCTTCCAGGCATCGAGTTCCTCCTGCGTGCGATATGTTCCGACGAGTTGATCGCCCTCATGGTGGCCGACGGTGCGATAGGTGCGTGCCTCAATCAGTGTCGGACCCTTGCCGCCGCGAGCCCGCTGGGCTGCCTCGCCCATCGCGAGATACACCTCGATCACGTCGTTACCGTCCACGGACACGCCCGGGACGCCGTACGCCGACGCCCTGCTGGCAACATCCGTGTTGCGAGTGACAAGGGTCAGGGGCGTGGCCGTCGCATACAGATTGTTCTCGCAGACGAATACGACCGGCGCTGACAGCGCCCCGGCAAGGTTGATCGATTCGTGAAATGCCGCATGATTGATTGCCCCGTCACCAAAAAATGCGACGGCGATCTGGCCGCTCTTTCGGGCTGTCGCGCTGATCGCCGCCCCGACGGCCAAAGGAATGCCCCCGCCGACGAACCCGTTGGTGCCCAGCAGGCCGGGTTCGGGGTCGTACAGGTGCATGCTCCCGCCGCGCCCGCCGTTGCAACCGGTCGCCCGCCCGGCCAGTTCGGCGAGCACGCGGTTCGGGTCGGAACCCTTGGCCAAAGCGTGCCCATGGCCGCGGTGAGTGCTGGTGATCTTGTCCTCGCGGGACAGGTGCGCGCACACGCCTGTCGCCGTTGCCTCCTCGCCGATGTACAAATGAATGAATCCCGGGATCTGCCCGTTTTTGTAAAGGTTCTGCACGCGAAGTTCGAATCGGCGGATCAGCACCATCTGCTCGTAAAGGCGCAGCAACAGTTCCGTATCGAAACCGTCGAACGTTTGCTGATTATCCGGTCGGACCTGTGTCATTGCGCCATGTAACCGCCATCGACAAAGAGTACGTGTCCGCTGACCATTCGCGACGCATCGGAGATGAGAAACAGGCAGGGTCCGACCATATCGTCTGGTTCCGCCAGCCTGCCGAGCGGAATATTCGAGATCATTTTCTTCAGCAGTACCTCACGCCCGCCGAGTTCGGGGTTGTTCAGCACGCGATCGAGCGTTTCGGTGCGCGTCTGGCAGGGGGCAATGGCGTTGATGCGGATGTCGTGAGGACCCCACTCGACGGCCAGTTCGCGCACCAGCGCGTTGATCCCCGCCTTTGATGCCGCGTACGCGCCCGTGCCTCGACCCAGGGCCACGCTGCCCGCGATGCTGCTGAAATGCACCACGCTGCCGCCCCGCGTTGTCATGGCCCGGCCCACCGCGTGCGATATGTTGAACGCGCCCGTCAGGCAAACGCTGATCGTCCGTTCGAACTGTTCTCCCGTCATCTCGATGATCGGTTTCATTTCGACCGCGAAGGCGAGGTTCACCGCGAAGTCGATTCGGCCGAGGTGTTCGACGGCTCGATTGACCGCACCATCCACGTCTTCACCTTGCGTGACATCGCAGGCGATCTGGCACGATTGCCCACCCGCCTTGTGAATCGAGTCACCAAGTGCGCCCAGGTCGTCTTCGTTGATATCACAGGCCGCGATCGCCGCGCCAGACCGCGCCAACGCCGAGCAAAGCGTCGTCCCAATCCCCCCGGCGGCACCGAACACGATTCCCTTTCGACCTTCAATGTCAAACATCATTATTGTGCCCGTGACTCATGTTTCTATTTCCCAACGGGCATCAAGCATAAAGCCGAGATCGGTCATTACGGTCTTCTTCGGGGCCGCATTGTAACCCCGCCGCCGGCGTGGTTATCCCGGATTTCCCAGGTGCCCTTGGCCAGAGACCATTCTACGGACGATCACCCCCCATGATACCGCCACGTTGCCCCTCGCAACCGCGTCTTGTCGTTGTTTTGACCCGGTGAAGCCCTGGTCAGTCGGAAATTTGCCCAGCTTGGTAACCGGGTGTCGGCCCAGGGCGGCGCCGAACAGATCAGCGCCGCGTCCCGTCTTCTGTGATCAGCAGCGCAACCTACGCAGAAAGTTGCCCAGGTTGTATGCCGGCACGACAGTTGCAGCCGCACCCGGTTGTCGGTGAAGTCGTGGCAACTCGGCCGGGTCCGGTTCAGCTACGCCAGGAGAAACTCCGGGCGGTACCATGGCCGGCCAAGTACGATAAATCACAATTCCGGTCAGCCTTCTATCAGCAACGTACGGGGCCGGGTGTTATTCAAGCCGCAGATACGGCCTCGGTTGCACGGGTCGACGCCGCTGCATGCACCGTACTTTGACTTGGCTGATCTCATCGTTCTGGGTGACTTGCATGGTGACCTTGCAACAGGCGTTGCCTTCAGCCTTTTTCAGTTTCCGCTCACTGCTCGAAGGGGTCGGAACCCAGTACTCGGCGCCGTCCACCTCCACCTTGCGCATCGAACCATTGTTTTTGTAGGTGTCGGTGAGTTTGATTTTATCGCCAGTCGTATTGATCTGGTCGGCAGACGCAACTCCGGATACCGAAAAAATCATCCATGCGGCGGTCAGAATAGTTAGTGTGCGATACATGAATAGTCTCCTTAGTAAAGTACGCTTGGCTTCTCTGACCATAACGTTTGAGAAGACTGATTTATTGCCTTGCTGCCAGGTATTTTCGAG
>CAUYYV010000173.1:0-7277 GCA_963577075.1 Phycisphaerae bacterium | reverse complement strand
CCGCCGCCGAATCAGCGGCTCATGGTCCATAATACTCGTTACGGGGCACAGATGCCGGTGCCGGGGTTGCGGTTGCCAACAATTGCTGCCAAGTACCGTCTATGACAACAGCATCTCGGCGATCTGGACGGCGTTGAGGGCGGCGCCTTTGCGTAGTTGGTCGCCGCATACGAACAGGTCGATCCCTGATCCGGGGCCGCCGTTTCGGCTCAGATCATTGCGGATGCGGCCGACGAGGACGTCGTCGCGGCCGCTGGCGTCGAGCGGTGTGGGGAATCGGTTTTGCGTGCGGTCGTCGATGATAGACACGCCCGGCGCGTCGCGCAATAGGTCGACGGCGCGTTTCTCGTCCATCGGCCGTTCGAACTCGAGGTTGATCGACTCGGCATGAGCGCGCATGACCGGCACGCGTACGCACGTTGCGGTGATGCGTGGCGAATCGTCGTTCCAGATCTTGTGCGTCTCATGCACCATTTTCAGCTCCTCCGTGTTGTACCCCTGCGGGCCGACCTCGGAATCGTGGCTGAAGACGTTAAACGCGCACTGCTGGGTGAAATGCGTGCAGGTGGGCGGCTCGCCAGTCAGCACCTGCCTCGTTTGCGTTTCGAGTTCGGCCATCGCCGCGGCGCCGGCGCCGCTGACCGCCTGGTACGTGCTGACCACCATTCGCCGCACACCCGCCGCGCGGTGCAGCGGCGTTACTGGTACGAGCATGATGATCGTCGAGCAGTTCGGGTTGGCGATGATCCCCGGGCTCGAACCGAGTGCGATGCCCGACGCCTCGAGCGCATCGGCATTCACCTCCGGCACGATAAGCGGCACGCCGTCGTTCATGCGAAACTCGGAACTGTTGTCGACGACCGTGCAACCGGTTTCGACGGCGATGGGTGCAAACTGCTTGCTGATGTTGCCGCCGGCACTGAACAGCGCCAGATCCACGCCCTTGAAGCTGTCCTCGGTCAGTTGCTCGATGATGTGGGACTTGCCCTTGAACTCGACGGTCTTGCCCGCGCTGCGCTTGCTGGCGAGCATCCTGACGGCACAACAGGGGAATCTGCGCTGCGCCAGGACGCTCAAAAACTCACGCCCGACCGCGCCGGTCACGCCGACAATTGCAATGTGAGGGGCACGATCCATCGCGTTTACTTTCTTCATCACAGATGGCAACCCGATGAGCAACGACCCATTATAATAGCAGAGTAATTTTAGGCAGGATTAAAAGGATCGATGAGGCAGGGTATCGTTTCGCCCCTCAGGATCCTGTCAACCCTATCTTAAGCCTGTCCAAAGTGATGGTTGAGACGTTATGCGTCGTACTTGAACCCGCCGAGTTTCTCGAAGGTCCGTGCCATGGCCTGTGTACCGAGTCGGCCGCCGTCGTCGGCGGCTACGGCGCGGAAGCATGACTCGGCCAGCGCGGTGGCGGGCAGGGGCAACTTCTGAGTCCTTGCGGCATCGGCTACCAGTGACAGATCCTTGAGCACCAGATCGATCATGAATCCGGGGGCGTGGTCGGCGACGGCGATCTTCGGGCCCAGGTTGGCAAGTTGCCATGACCCCGCGGCGCCCCCGGAAATGACCTCGATCATCTTGGTCATATCCAGTCCGCATTTTTTGGCCAACGCCAGGGCCTCGCAAACACCGTTTAGGTTCACCGAGACGCAGATCTGGTTGCAAGCCTTGCAGACCTGTCCCATGCCGGCCGGACCCAGGTACACGATCGATTTGCCCATTATCTCGAAGATGGGCCGACACCGTTCGAAAGCGTCGCCATCGCCGCCGACCATGATGCTCAGCGTGCCGTTGCGGGCCCCGACGTCGCCCCCGGAGACGGGCGCGTCGAGCCACTGGACGCCCTTCTCGGCCAGTCGGGCGGCGAACTGCTGGGTTCGGTCCGGGCTGATTGTCGAGTTGTCGACCACTATCAGGCCCGCCCTGGCCGCCTTGGCCACTCCGGCATCACCGAACAGGACCTGCTCGACGTCGGCGGTGTCGGTCACGTTGGTGCAGATCACGTCGGGTCCGGCGGCGGCCATGTCGGCGGGTGACTGCGCCACCGCGGCGCCGGCGTCCTCGAGCGGTTTGCACTTCGACGCCGTGCGATTCCACACCGTCACCCCGTAGCCGGCTTTGACCAGGTTCAACGCCATGGCCGAGCCCATGATGCCCATGCCGATGTAACCGACGCTTCGCACGTCGCCGTCGCTCGCTTTTGCACTCATGTGTGGGCCTCCACTTTGATGACCGGCTCGACAGAATAGCGATTCTGCAGCACCTGTGTGAGCGCGTCGGTCGGATCGGCGGGATCGAACGGCACGGAAACGAGATCGGCCGGCGCACCGGGCTGCAGCGTTGCGCACGGTACGTCGATACGCAGCGCGTGACAACCGTTGATCGTCGCCATCTTCAGCAGCATCTGCGGATCAGTTCGATCGCGCTGATACAGGTAGCGCATCTGTGGCACAATACCCATCGGCTGCGGTTGGTCGCCCGGCTGGCACAGAATCGAATCCGTGCCGAGACAGACGTTGATGCCCGCCTTGATCATCTCTCGATATCGGTGTCGGCAATGGCCGAAGTACTCGCTGGCAACGGGGCAGTACGCGACACTCGCGTCCGTCTTTGCCAGCAGTTCGATATCATTGTCATCGACGTAGTTGCAATGGGCAACAAGCCAGCGGGCCTGCTGTAAATAATGCTTCATCCAGTGCACCGGCGATTGGCCGCGGCCATAATCCGCGAGCCAGCTTTCGTTCCAGTTGTTCCGTCGTTTATAGTACTCGCAGATTGGTCCCGTGCCGCGGGCAACGAATTGCAATTCGTCGCGCGTTTCTGCCAGGTGCGTGGTGACGGCAATACCAGTGTAGCGCGCCAGCTCGGCGGAGATTTGATAAACAGCCGGCGCGGTGGAAAAGACCGCGTGCGGTTGCAGGCCGACGCGAACACGACCGCACTCGTCATGCGCCATGGCCAGTTGTTTCATGTGCGTGAGCCGTGGCTTGAGCGTATCGTCTCGTCCGAGCATCTCGACAAAGCTGATGCCACGCAACGGCGAGCGGCGCAGCGCCTCCGCGGCGGCGAGATCGTTGGGCCAGACCGCGATATCACCGATCACCCCCACGCCCGCGGCGTGGCTCATGGCGGCGCCTTGTTGCACGGCCGCGGCGACCTGCGCATCCGTCCTCGGCCGACCAGGCACGATGTGTTGCTCGACCCACGGCAGAAAACCGCCCGGATACGGCTTTGGGCCGATCAGGGTCAGGTCGAGGTGGGCGTGAGCGTTGACGAGTGCGGGCAGTATCAGCCGGCCCGCCAGATCGTGGATTGCAGTCTTGTCGCCGACCTCGCGTCGGACTCTCCCGGGCTCGCCGGCGGCGGCGATTCGACCGCCGGCAACGGCGATCGATCCGGGCCGACTGACGGTGCCGGCAGCATCGGCGATCGCGGAAGCGTCTAAAACAACAGTCTTTACGTCGGCCATGATGTTGCCCTTGCCACGTTGATACGGCCCAAAGTGCCCGTGCCCGGTCCACCCCGTCGGGCCCTTTCGCCGGCCCAAGTCCAACAAGACGCCGAGCAGAGCGATCTCGGCATTGATTTTCACGTCCCATACGATAGCTTGTGGGCTGTCCGCAGTGATTTGTGCAGAAGGCGTCGAGCGGCTGGCCATCCGAGTTAGATTTAGGGAAAAGGACTACCTATGAAAACGATCGCAATGAACGGACTGATCTTGTCGCTGGTGATGCTGATCTGCGTCGGCTGTGTGTCGCAGAGCGAAGTCGATCGGCTGCACACGAAGAACCGAGTCAATCTCGAACAGATCGAGGAATTGAAGTTTCGCATCGAGGAGATGCAGCTAACCACTGATCAGTTGCGTACCAGCGGTGAGGCCTCGGTTGGCGAGTTGGCGAGTGCCCGGCAGGAGGCCGAACAGGGACACGCACAACTGGCACAGTTGCAAGCATCATTGAAAGCAGCGCAATCGCGCCTGGCCGCGGCCAACGCCCAAATTGCCGCTCTCCACCGTGCGGGTCCGATACCGCTGCCGAAGAAGATAAACGATGCGCTGGCAACCTTGGGGCGCAACAACCCGCAACTCATGTCGTACGACCAGAAACTCGGCATGATCAAGATGACCAGTGATCTAACGTTCACCTCGGGCAGCGATGAGGTGGCAGACGGGGCGGTGACGGGCCTGGCCCAGCTCGGGTCGATCTTCCGCTCGCCCGAAGCGGCCGAGTACGAAGTGCGCATCGTTGGGCACACGGACAATACGCGTATCGTCAAGCCGGAGACGAAGGTGAAACACCCGACGAATTGGCACCTTTCCGTGCATCGCGCCATCGCGGTCAAAGATGCGCTGCGTCAATCGGGCGTCGCGGAGAATCGGATGAGCGTTGCCGGGTACGGGAAAGAGCAGCCGATCGCGCCGGCTACCGCCCGGGGCAACCACGTCAACCGTCGCGTCGAGATTTACCTCGTGCCGGGTTCATTCCAAGTGGTCGTTGACACGATTGTCACGCAACCGACTACGTCGCAATCATCTCGTGAGTCCAGCGTCACAGCAACGCCGAAATCCGAAGTCTTCAAGTAAAATCAATTCGCCGCCGGGTACGCAGTGAGATGAACATGCCAGCAACTACCGTGACCGGGTCGCCCCCAAAGGTCGGGCCCGGGCCGTATGAAGTCGCGCCTCGTGACGTCGAGTTTTTCCAGCGGTATCTGCGCAACTTCGTACCGCCCGACGCGTTCGACGTGCACGGGCACATGTACGCACTCGACCATTTAGGCGTGCCCAACGCGGCGGTGCAACCCGGACCGGCCCGGACGGACTGGGAGACGTATCACCACGACACGTCCCTGTGGATGGGCGACAGGGCGCCGACGGGCGGGCTGTTCTTTCCGTTCCCGAGTAAGTCGCTCGACTTCGACGCCGCCAATGCGCACATGGCCGACCAGATCGTTCAACACGACAACCTGCGCGGCCTGATCATCGTCGCACCCGAAGACGATCCCGACGAGATCGATCGGCAGATCGACAAGCACCATTTCTCCGGCATCAAGGTGTATCACCTTTTTTCGGGTCGCGAAAAGACACAGGACGCGTTCTGCGAGGAGTTTCTGCCAGAGTGGGCTTGGGAGATTGCCGATCGGCGTGGCCAGGTGATCATGCTGCACATCGTTCGCGCCCGCTCGTTGGACGACCCGGCCAATCAGAAATACCTGCGCGAGCACTGCCTGCGGTACCGTAATGCGAAAGTGATCCTTGCGCACGCTGCACGTGGGTTCTGTTCGACCCACACCTTCGACTCGATCGATTCGCTGCGCGGGCTGGACAACGTGTTTTTCGATCAGTCGACGGTGAGTGAGCCGCACGGCATCGAGGCAATCTTCAAGGCCTTCGGTACGACGCGAATGATGTTTGGCATGGACTATCCCATCTCGCAGTTGCGCGGCCGGTGCATCAATATCGCCGATAGCTTTCTCTGGCTTTATCACGATACGCTCGACTGGCAAAAGGACTCGCAGTTTGCGCAGCACACGCTACAGGGCAACGAGTGTGTCATGGCGCTGAAGATGGCGTGCCGAAACCAGCGGTTAACCGATAGCGATGTGGAACGGGTGTTTGCCACCAATGCGCGCCAACTTCTGGGCGTCGGGCCGCAATCGGACGGCCGCACGGGTCAGCGGCTCTATGAAGAGGCGAAGAAAATCATTCCCGGCGGCACGCAACTACTCAGCAAGCGCCCGGAAAAGCACGCGCCCGACCAGTGGCCCGCCTACTACCACGAGGCGCGTGGCTGTCAGATCGTCGACCTCGACGGGCGGACCTACACGGACATGTCCAGCATGTCCGTCGGCGCCTGCGCGTTGGGTTACGCAGATCCGGACGTAACCGACGCGGTGGTTCGGCGGGTGCAACTCGGGTCGATCTCCTCGCTCAACAACGTCGAGGAGGTCGAGTTGTCGCACGTACTTCTCGAGATCCATCCGTGGGCCAATGGCATTCGCTACGCACGCACGGGTGGCGAGTCGATGGCCGCCGCCGTTCGATTTGCTCGCGCCACGACGGGCCGCGACGTCATCGCCTTCTGCGGCTATCACGGCTGGCACGACTGGTACCTGGCAACCAATGTTGGATCCGGCGGCCGCGATCGCCTTGGCGGGCACCTGATGCAGGGGTTGTCACCCGCCGGCGTACCGCAGGGGTTGGCCGGCACTGCGCTGCCATTTGCCTACAACAAGCTCGAAGAGCTTGAAGCGATTGTCAAAGAACACGGCAATAACCTGGCGGCCGTCGTCATGGAACCGATCCGTTATGTCGATCCCAAGCCCGGCTATCTCGAAGCGGTACGGGATCTGTGTGATCGTTGCGGGGCCGTGCTCGTCTTTGACGAGATCACCATTGGCTGGAAGCTGTACCACGGCGGCTCGCACCTGCGCCTCGGCGTAACGCCGGACATCGCGGTGTACGCCAAGTCGTTGGGCAACGGGCATCCGATAGCCGCGATCGTGTGCAATGACAAGGTCGCCTACGCGGTCCAGGACACATTCGTCTCATCAACCTATTTTACCGAGGGCGTCGGGTTCGCCGCGGCACTGGCGACGATTGAAAAGATGAAGCGGGTCGATCTGCCGACACATCTGGACCGCGTCGGTAGGCTCATGCACGATGCCTGGGGCAAGCTTGCGGCCGATCACGGCCTGCCGATCCGGATCGAAGGTACGCCCGTGATCAGCCACTTTAGCATCGACGGTGCCGACAACGCCGCCCTGGATACGCTCATGACCGTCCGCATGCTGCAGCGTGGGTACTTGGCCGGGTTTAATTTCTACGCCAGCTTGGCGCACGAACCCCGTCACATCGAGTCCTACCGCGAGGATGCCGACGAGGTATTTGCCGAACTGGCCGAGGCGATCAAGCACAACGATGCCGAAAGTCGCATCGGCGGACCGGTCAAACAGGCGGGGTTTGCCCGCCTGTTGTGACACCCGTGAAGTCACCATATCCGCCGGGTCCGGCAGCAGCACGGTTGCTGTTGGACCATGATCCGGATTTGACCAATCCAACGCCCGCTCATCCACTTTTGGCGCGCCGAATGCGAAGGTAAATCATTGTTAATGACCCTGTTACAGCATGACACCCGGCCCTTAAAATAATCAAGAAATAATACTTCCCCAGAAAACGTTGGGGGTATATACTTAAGTTGAGTTATGGTTTAGTTGACAGTGCCCCGGAGGGGCGTGGGCCAGCCATAACCACGAACCGCCCGCCT
>CAUYYV010000172.1:0-7283 GCA_963577075.1 Phycisphaerae bacterium | reverse complement strand
TATCGTGGCGCAGGACGCGGACCTGGCGATGACGATGGCGGCGATCAATCGAGGCCGGCTGGCCGGGCAGATCCGTGCGGGGCTGGCCGATCCCGTTGACCGCGAACTGGCCGACAAGGCCGACCAGCACCTCGGCGACGGGCTCGATGCCCTGCGAAGCGCCGACTACGAGCGGGCGCGTCGTCAATTGAGCGCCTCGGCGGCATTGTCGCTGCGCGTGTATCCGGATATCCGCGCTGCCGTCGCCGATTCGGTCAGCGGGATTCTTCTGTACATGTTTCTGCTCGTACCGTTTTCATTGTTCATGGAGCGATTACTGTTTGGCGCCCGCGACATGCGTGCCCGCATCGCCGGCGTGTTCGCCGTATTCATCGTTGCGTTCGAGATCATCCGCCGAACCCACCCGGCGTACGATCTGATCAGTTCGCCGATGATAGTGCTCGTCGGGTTTGTCATCTTCATGTTGTGTCTCCTGATTCTCTCGTTCATATCCGGAAAGTTTGTTCAGCGGATCGGACAATTGCGGCGCATCAGTGGCGGTGCGACCGAGGCCGACAGCGATATATCTCGTGCCGCAGCGACAGCGACGGCGTTCAACCTCGGCATCAACAACATGCGCAAGCGAAAGGTCCGCACCGCGTTGACGGCCACGACGTTGGTCAT
This sequence comes from Phycisphaerae bacterium, assembly GCA_963577075.1. Lineage (GTDB taxonomy): Bacteria > Planctomycetota > Phycisphaerae > Phycisphaerales > Phycisphaeraceae > CAUYYV01. Next base: position 6,620 of record CAUYYV010000172.1, on the reverse strand, counting down.
GGTCAGTTTTTGCCTCGTTTGCTTTACGGCCCCTCAATCACAATTGCTGCGGCGTCAAGTCGCGATGGGCACCAACGATTACGAGGGCGTGATGCTGCGATTCGATCGTCAACTGGCGGGTCACCTGCCGCACGTCCGGACACGCTACGGCAACAGGGCCACCGTCATCGGTCGGCAATCTCGGCCACTTTGGGACCTGGTGGCCAGTTACACACCGCCCGGCGGCACACCGCGCAGTTCGGCGCAGCGTGGCATCCTGTATCTGCAAAGCGCCGAGAGCAAGGCAACGGGTATTGATCGATTGCTCCTGCCCGGAGGACGATGGTTTGCGCGGGATGATGAGCACGTCTGTTATCTGTCCGACATGACGGCCGCGCAACTGGGTATCGACCCTGCCCGTGTAGGTCAGCCTGGCAAGCCGCCGCTGGAAATCCTCGTCGCCGGCTGGCCGGTACCCGTCGCGGGCATTTTTGATTCCTCGGCGCTTGGTGCGTTGCGCGATTTCGACGGCGAGAGTTTGATGCCGGAAAACGAGGGACGATTCGGTGCCCAGAAACGCGCCGAGCAACGAACCCGGCGGACAGCAGGTGGCCTGGCTGCGGGTGACGGCGTCGTCAGTCATCTTGACGCCGCCAAGATGATCTTGGCGCCGCTGCACAGTCCATTGCGCACTGATGATAATGAATTGTGCACCTCGTTCGTCCTGCGATTCGAAGACCAGCCGTACGGCGTTGTGCGCGAGACGATCAACGAAATCATGGACAGGGCGCCGACCTTCATCAGTTATGCGCTCGACGGATTGGCCTATTTCGGCGGCAATTTCAGGATGGTGGGGCTCGAAGCGCTCGTGGATGTGATCGTGCCGCTGTTGATCGGGGCGTTTATCGTCTTCAACACCATGCTCGGCAGCGTGTACGAACGGCAGAAAGAGATCGCCGTGTTCTCGGCCGTCGGGCTCTCGCCGCGTCACGTGTTTTACCTTTTCCTCGCCGAGAGTCTTGTCTACGCGGTAATCGGCGTCGTTGGCGGGTATCTGCTTGCGCTTGGTCTTCAGTGGTTCAGCCACCAGAATGACGATCTTCTGGGGCTGAACATTAACTATTCGAGCCGAAGTGCGATCTACGTCACGATCACTTTGATGGCGGCGGTGATCGTATCGAGTTTCGTGCCGGCCATGCGCGCAGCGCGTATCGCCTCGCCGACCGAGCGGGTATCGTGGACGCTGCCGGAGGCGACGCAACCGGGCCGCCTCGAATTCGACCTGCCGTTTACCTATATGGGTCGCGAGATTATGGCCGTCGTCCCGTTCATAAGCGGCTTCTTCGATGCGCGGGGCGAGGATTCATCGGGTGAGTTTTCTGCCTCGCCGCCGAAGCTCACGGTGCGGGGGGAGGCGATGCGGCCGATCTTTACCATCTCGGCCGATGTCTGGCTTCGACCTTACGACCTGGGCGTCTCGCAGCACGTGCAGATATCGATCACGCCACCTGATGAAGATGCCGTGGCCCAAGTCTATATCGCCTTGGTCAGGCTCGATCTGCTTAGTGGCGATGAAACGTCGTGGCGGCGGACCAATACCCATTTTGTTGCATTGCTGCGCCGCCATCTGTTGATTTGGCGGGCCGTGTCGACGCGTCGTAAGCAGATGTTTTTTGACACGTTGGCGCAAGACCTGGGCCAGTCGCACGCGGAGCCGGCATGAATTTGCGATCCATTTTCAGACGCCGCCGGGGCGTTGCCGCCGAAGACGCGGAACTGGAACTGTACCGTGGCATCATGGAACAGCCGGGGACGTACGAGGAGGGATTTACGATTACGTCAGTGGTGGGCGCGCTGTTCTGTGGAGTGGTGATGGTGCCCGGGTCGATCTACCTGTTTCTGCTGTCCGGTGGCGGGATGAACGTGGCCGCGTCATGGGTGACGCTGATTCTATTCGCCGAGATCGCGCGACGATCGGTCACGAGCCTGCGTAAGCAGGAAATGATCATTCTGCTGGGGGTCGCGGGCGCCATGAGCGGCGGCGGCCCGATGGGCGAACTGATCTACCGGCAGTTTCTCGTCGGCTCGAACGCGATTCGCGAGGCCGGCCTAGGTGACGCATTTCCCGGATGGTTTGTCCCGGCCGCCGATTCCGAGGCAATTGCGCAGCGAACATTCTTTCACAGCGACTGGTGGCTGCCGATCGGGATCACGCTGGCCATCATGATGATTCACACGGTGCGCAGCTACTGCTCGGGTTACATCTTTTTTCGATTGACATCCGACATCGAGAAGCTTCCGTTTCCCATGGCGCCGATCGCCGCGGCGGGAAGTGTCGCAATGGTTGAGGCAGGCGAGCGCGCACAGTCATGGCGGTGGACCATCTTTTCGACCGGGGCGTTGATCGGCGCGGCATTCGGCCTGATCCATGCGCTCATTCCGCTGGTTACTGGCGCGATACTCCAGCGTCCGATCATGCTGATACCGCTGCCCTGGCTGGAGTTGACGCCGTTGATGCAGGTTGTCATGCCCGCGGTCGCGTTCGGCATTGCGATCGACTTGGCGATCCTGTTTTCCGGGTTTGTTATTCCATTCTGGGCGGTGATGGGTACGGCGGCGGGCATCATCCTGACGATGCTGCTCAACCCGGTCCTGTATCACTACGGCATCCTGCACACTTGGAAGCCGGGGATGGAGACGGTCAATACGCAAATCGCCAACTCGCTGGATTTCTGGTTCAGCGTGGGCATCGGTATTGCGATGGGGTTGGCGGTGGTGAGCATCATTCAGACCGTCGTGGGGGTGATGCGTGCGTGGAAGGAAGCGAAGGGCCAGGCGACTCAGCGCAGCAAGGTGCTCCGCGGCGGACTGACGCCGCCGCCGGGCCGCGGCGACTTTCCCATCAAGATTGCGTTGGGTGTGTACATCCTCTGTGCGGCGCTGACGTTGATATTGTGCATCGTTCTGATCCGCAATCCCACCTGGCCATTGATCGGTTTTTTGATCTTTTACGTGCTGGTGTACGGCCCGCTCATGTCGTATGTCAACGCCCGGTTGGTCGGCATCTGCGGCAAGACGGTGCAGATCCCGTTTATCCGCGAGGGCATGTTCATTCTGTCCGGGTATCGCGGGCTGGACGTGTGGATATCCCCGGCGATTGCGTCGGCGCAGGATGCCGAGAGCGAGGGCGCGTCGGCACAGGACTTTCGACAGATGGAATTGACCGGCACGCGATTCTGGAGCAGCGCCAAAGCGCGGTTGCTCACTTTGCCGCTGTCGTTTCTGATGAGCCTGCTGTTCTGGTCATTCATCTGGCATTCCAACGCGATACCGTCGCATGCGTTTCCATATGCACAGGAGATGTGGGAACTGCAGGCGCGCAGTAACCTGATCATGTGGTCAGCCACCATGGGCGTCGAGGGCGAGATAACCATGTTCGACCAGGCGTTTCATCCGTCGCACATCATAGTCGCGTGTGGATTGACGGTGTTGCTGTTTCTGATCTTTAGCTGGGCGGCGTTGCCGGTGATGTTCATCTACGGCATTATTCTCGGGGCGGGAGGGCTGCCGCACATGCTGGTAATGCAGGTGATCGGCGCCTTGATTGCCAAGTTCTATTTTCACAAGAAGTACGGGGCGCAGCGTTTCCTGCAGATTGCGCCAGTGCTCGTCGCCGGCTATGTTACGGGCGCCGGATTGATCGCGATGCTGGGCGTCGCTTTTGCGTTGATCGTCAAGTCGACGATGTCGGTGGTGCTGTAACGGTTAACTGTCAATGGCAGAGATACGATCCACGTCTGAGAATTCCCGGCACCCCGCGGCATTCGGGAAGGTGCACGCACCGACGTTGGGCGAGTCGCTGCGCATGACGGTCACCGACGTGCGCAACCGGTTGGGCCGCTCGGTCGTCACGCTGGGTGGCATCGTGTTGGGCATCGCTTTTTTGATGTCCACGCTGGTCAGTTCAGATATCCGAGCGTCGCTGGCTGAGGTCTCGCTACGCCACCTCAAGGTGAAAAACATGGTCGCCGTGGTGCGGGCCGAGATAGGCAAACTTGAATCAAAGAGGGTCGTGATCCTCGTGCCGCAGGTTGTCCGTGACGAGTTGTTGCTCGATGATTTTGCCACCGAGTTGCGTGCAGGAGGCTTGGGCGAGGGGCTGGTCGGTCCCGTGCCGATGGATCAACTCGGTGGTCAACCGCGGCATGTCGACGACGCCTCGGCGCTGGTGGTGTGGATGGCGGATCCACCAGCGGTGCTCTCGGCTGACTGGAAATTGCTGCTGGCGCGGATGCGTCAGCCGGTCGTGCTCGTTTATGGTGACGGGTTGTTGTTTGACAGCCCTGGCCTGGCCGAAGTTCGCGTCCGCAGGTTGCTGCCGCCGTTGGATCAACAGGCCGCACACCAGGCGGAAATCGATGCGCGGCAAAGACGGGGTTGGTGGCTGGTGGGCGTGTCGTTGGTCGTGGCGACGATGGGCATTGCCAACGCGCTTTTGATGAACGTGACCGAGCGTTACCGTGAGATCGGTACGATGAAATGTCTCGGCGCCCTCAACTCGTTTATCATGCGGCTCATCCTGCTGGAAAGCAGTTTTCTGGGGCTATTGGGCGCGATATTGGGTATTGTATTGGGCGTACTGTTCGCGGTTGGCGCCTACAGCGGCACGTACGGCCGTCAGGTTGTTCTCGAGGCGATGGACGGCGGCTCGGTGGCGTGGGCGGCGGGCGCCTGCATGGTGTTGGGATGGATGGTCGCAGTGCTGGCGGCGATTTACCCGGCACATGTCGCGGCGCACATGGTGCCCGCCGATGCGCTTCGCACTGAAGTATAAATCCCGCACGCTGGTGGATGTGATCCTGTGCTCTGCCTGTGACGAAAGGGCCTTGGTTGGTTAGACCGGACAAAAGCATCGAGGTTGACGTGAACAACCCGCAACGGCTTGGCGAGTTTGCCGACGGCTTGGGCAATTCCACCGAAATGGATGACGCGGTGCGCACCGCGGGCGTGGTCAAGGAGTACGTGATGGGGCCTGTGACCGTCGCGGCGCTGGCGGGCGTGGACGTCGCCATCGGGCGTGGTGAATACCTGTCAATCATGGGACCCAGCGGGTCAGGCAAGACGACGCTTTTCAACATGATGGGCGGTTTGGACAAGCCGACTCGGGGGAAGGTCTTTGTCGATGCCGTCGACATCGCAGAGCTGAACCCGGTCGAGTTGGCATGGCTGCGATGCCGCAAGATTGGCTACATTTTTCAAACATTCAACCTGATTGGCACGATGACCGCGCTGGAGAACGTGATGTTGCCAATGTCTTTTGCGGGGATGACCAGCGAAGAGGCCCTTGATCGTGGCGTCGAGATTCTTGCACGCGTCGGGCTGGGTGAGCGTTGCAAGCACAAGCCCACGCAGCTATCGGGCGGCCAGCAGCAGCGTGTCGCGATCGCGCGCGCGTTTGCCAACGAGCCGGCGATCATTCTCGCCGACGAGCCAACAGGCAACCTCGACCTCAAGACCGGCCAAGAGATCATATCACTGCTCAAGGAGATGAACCGCGAATCGGGCGTGACCGTCATCTCCGCCACACACGATCACAAGATGCTCGACGTCAGCGATCGCATCGTCTGGATGGCCGACGGCAGGATCGACCACATCGAACGCCGCGAGGACGTAGACATCCAGGTTGGCAGCATAGAGCAATGATCGGCGCAAATCGAATAGAAATACATCGTGCCGTGCGGCTGGGGGGGCGGGCGAAGCGGCTTGCCCGCACGCCAGCCAATGTCCGCCGTCATTGATTCGGTCAGGTTGAATCCGGCATGCGTAAATAGATCAGTATCACCGTGCTGCACCGCCAGCGGGAAATACCCCTCGCGTGGGCCGTTCTTTGTGACATAAAGGCTGTAGGCGCTGACGTGATTCAGATCAGGCGCCGCTGGCTCGGCGTACAACGTCGGGACGACCGCGGAGGCAAAGACCACGGCAAGTATGACCTCGTACACGAAGCGGATGGATCGCATGATCTTGTGTTTCTGAGCGATCAGCGCTGAGTTGTTGGATCTGTTGTTATGGGAATCTGGTTGTCGTTCATCAGTGTTTCGATGAGCGTGGCGGCTGGCGCGTCGCCGAGAATGATACGCTCCGCCGTGCTGAGCAGCCGAAGTTCATCGGGGTATTGTCTTAGCAACACCTCCAGCGCTTGCAGAGTACGCACGCCCTCGATGGTCTTGTGTTGCTGTGACATCAACTTGGCCGCCTGCTCGAGCGTTCGTCCTTGGCCCAGTAGTTCGCCGAACCGGCGGTTGCGGGTTGAGCCGATGCAACTCATCCACAGGTCGCCGCCCCAGCACTGGCTGCCAAGACGAAAAGTCTCCGGTCGAGCGTCGAGACGGCTGACGCAAAAATCCTCGATCTCAGAGGCCATGCGACTGATCAGGTGCGTGACTGATCCGTCCGGCAGCCCCAGTCCGTGTGCCATGCCGGCGCAGATGGCGATCACATTTTTGAATGCGCCGGCCAGTTCAACGCCGGTCAGATCGGTCGAGGTCTCCACCCACATAGTTGGTGACGCGAACAGGTCCTTGAGCGGCCCGAGCGACGCCTCGACTTCGCAGGCCAGTGTGATGCCCAGTGGGTGCTGC
>CAUYYV010000171.1:0-7311 GCA_963577075.1 Phycisphaerae bacterium | reverse complement strand
ACAGGCAATTGAACCACATGCTCTCGTAAGGGAACGCGTTGGCTTCATAGACGCCGTACATGCCGGGCGTCTTCGCGTCGACGGTGTCGGGGTAGGCGTAATAGCGCGGTGTGGACCAGTGGATCAGGTCGTCGCTTTCGCACATGGCGATCGATCGGCCGCAGTGATACACATCCGTCAGGCGTAGGTCCGGCCCGATGGTGCCCTTGACATTGGCGATGTATTTGCCCGCCTTCGGGTCGCGCTGTACCTGCAGCACGTCGCCGACGCCGATTGGCAACTGATAGGGTGCGCGGTAATTGATTCCCACGGGACCGCCCGATGTGACCAGGCAGGTATCCTGCTTGTAAGACCACCGCAGCCCGTCGGGCGAGGTGATCAGCACGTACGCTTGAATCTCCGATATCCCGAACTCTTCCTGGGCATGGGGCCAGGTCGGCCGCCCTTTGGTCGTGCGCACGATCGCCTTCCATCGCTGCAACGGATCGGGATCGTCCGGCTCGTGAAACATACCATGCATCTGCTGATTGCAGACGACGTTGTTCGGCCCGCCGGCGAAACTCTCCGCCGGGATAGTTGACAGGTCGAACACGTTCAACTCGGGACGTTCCCAGTTGAGGCCGTCACTCGAGAAAGCGACACTCTGGGTCGAACCCTTGCCCATGTAGTACATGCGCAGGCCGTGTTCGGGGTCCGGCGCGAAGTAATGGCACCAGCCGCCGGGCATCAGCGGGTTGGCGGGATGATCCTTGGCCTCGTGACAGGTACGCTTGAGGTTGGCCATGTGGCCGATCAGGTAATCATCGACGAAAAGCTGGCGCGTCGTGTCGATCTTCATCCGCCAAAGGGACATGTTCTGTGGGCACGCCAGCCGCTGGTTGAGCAGCAGGGCGTAGCACTGCGGGAACGCCGACCAATCGGTCAGCGGCGCGCCCTCGTCCCACGGACGTTGAACGTCCTGATTGTCGGTTTCCACCGCAACGGTCTTGACAGCCATGGTTCTTCTCCGTCTGTATCAATAAACAATTCGCCGTGTTAGATTGTCATGGCGTCATTGTCAACCCGAGCCGTGCAGATGCAGGCGGCGCATTGCTCGGTTTAGAACGCATACAGTCTGGCATTGTTGAGGTGGAACGTTACACGCACGTGCCGATTTTTCAGCAGCGCCATCGCCTAGCGAGACTTCCAGTGCCAAATGGCGCATGTCTTGTCATCCGTGACGTGGTTCCGTGTGGGGAGCCGGGTAGGCGAGAACTCCCGTATGATCCCTGCCCGCCGTTTTGCCGGTCTTGATGGCGCCCATGGTACCCACGAGGCCTCGGTAGCAACTCGATGATTCCATCGTGATTGGCAGGGTGGACCTATGCCATGGCAGTCTTGAGCGGCCAAATCCGTACCCGGCGGCCGACACTGGCCAAGTCTGGCGTCACGCCCTAAGATAGCTCGGCCGACGTGGCCACGGAGGGTCGGACCGCGTGACACGGCGTCGCCTCGGCGACGCAACTTCATGGAAGAGACACGCGCAGATATCGTCGGGCGGGGCAGATCAGGCATCGTGTACCGCCATCACGGCGCGCCGGGCGGCGACGTGGCGCGCAAGGTGTTTTACAGCGCCGGGCTGACACGGCTTGTCCAGTACGCCATCTTCGGTGCGCCCAACCCTTACATCTGGTGTGAGCGAACGGTTCGGGCGGCCACGCTGCGCCGGCAGATCCTTCAGCAACTCGTGCCCTTCTGGCTGGGCGACCGGTTACGAGTTGCCGCCGCCGTAGGGCAGGCGTGGAATGACGACGAACTATCATACGAGTTGCACACCGAGTGGATCGACGGTCGACCGGCTGCACTGCGTCAACCGTTTGCTTCACTTTTTGACGACGAGGCGCGGCAGCTGCATCGCCGTGTCATGATGCCGCTGCAACGGCGTTTAATCGACGCGGGCTTCGACGGGCTCGCCTGGCAGGCGGGGCTGGGCAACCCGGTGGCAATGAACAACTTCCTGCTCGAGCGGGGTGGCGGGACCCGGCGGAGGTGGGTGTGGATCGATCTCGAATCAGGCGTACCAGCCGTGTTTGCGATCAATCCGATCCAATTGTTGCGATTCTATCTGCCGCGAGCGTGGCGATTCGGCGGGCCCATGTTCGACGACGTGAACATCGCCACGTTGCGCCGGTACCTCGACGAGCACGAGTCGGAGTTGCGGCAGCGGATAGGCGAGGCCCAGGTGGCCATGTTGCACGGCGACGTGGACGAATTGGCAACCTGTCAGAATCCGTGGCGGGCGTTGCCCCGCGCCGAGCGTAGCATTCGATACCAACAGTCGAAGCGACGCATCGATACCGCTCAGGCGCAATGGTACGCCCGGCACCCCTGGCTCTGGTACACGCGTGAGGCCGGGCGGGCACTGCCCGCCGCGACGCGCAAGGCGTGGCGGTTGACCCGCAGCGCTGCGCGATGGATTGCCGGCGTCGACTACATCGGCGTGGCCCGGTCCGTCGTCTCGTTTCTGTTCTCGCAGCGATACCGCTCAGGGTTGGCCCGCCAATACGTCGCACAACGCATTGACGACTGGCAATCACGAGGTCAATTATCTGACGGCGAGGTCACCGAGCTGCGTGATCATCTTGACCAGGAAGAGGCCGGTTCGTACATCACCGACTTCGGGGTGCACCTGGCGATCAAGCCGGCGGTCAAGGCCGTCGAATGGGGTCTGATCCCCGCACTCGTAGCGGGGGGTGTGCTCGGCCAGGCATGGGTCCCCATCGCGCTGACCTGTGGGGGGTCGGTGGGGCGAACACTTTACACGGTTGGCCGCCTGGTCCAGTCCGCCTGGTCCCGACGCGAAAAACCCTGGGTAGCCCTGATCACCGGCGTGTTGCCCGTTGTCGGCAATCTCGCTTACCCCGCCCAGATCCTCTACAGCGGCACCGATCGCCGTCACGAACTGGCACGGTTCATCATCTATGACACGTTCAGCCTGTTCGGCGCCAACCTGCCTATCTGGGGCGGTCGTGATACGCTGACCGAACACGTGTTCAATCGCGTGCCGACCCTGCTGCTGCGCAACCGCACCGCCCCCGCCGCGCCCGACGCCCCGATCAGCACCGCCCCGGCCAGCCAACAATCTTGACCATCGCAATGCGATTGCCTAACCTCAACGTGACGCAGTCGCGTGGCACGGGCTCGTAGCTCAGTTGGTAGAGCGCACCCCTGATAAGGGTGAGGTCGCAGGTTCAAGTCCTGCCGGGCCCATTAGATAAAGTTTATGAGCGATAGACTTAGCGAACCAGCATATCTGCGGTGCGGCCCCAAACCTTCGGTAGTAATACCGAAAAAGGAGCCGCGCCGATGCGTAAAAAGATACCTTCCTACCGGTTGCACAAGGCGTCCGGCCAGGCCGTCGTCTGGATCAACGGCCGAGATTTGTACCTGGGCAAGCACGGCAGCCGCGAATCCCGCGAGGCGTATGACCGCCTCATCGCCCAGTGGCTTGAGGCCGGGCTTGGATGACTTGGACGATCTATGCGAGCCGCTCAGATCGATTTGCCGTAGAGCGCTTTGGTCCGCTCGTGATAGACCTTGACACGCTCGGGATCCTGTTTGGCATTCGCATTTCGGAAGGTGAAGCTGAGCATGCGGCGTGAGCGGTCGGTCGTGTTCGGGCCGCTGTGGTGCACCGTCTGGCCGTGGTGCAACGCGACGTCGCCCGGCTCCATGCAGATGGGCACCTCGGGGTACTTGGCCGTATCGACCGGTTCGGGCAGCGCCTGGCTAAAACCGGCCGTGTTGGAAGGCTGGTGCTCGAGAATACCCTGCTTGTGCGAACCCTTCTGGCAGATCATCACGCCGTTCTGGCGCGTCGCCGCGTCGATTGCGATCGACACTCTCAGGTAATGCGCCGGCTCCCAGTAGCCGTAGGCGCTATCCTGATGCGGCGGCGTGGTCGACCCGTCCCGTGCCGCCTTGCCGAAGAATCCGATAGAGGCCAGTTTCATCTGCACGCCGGGGAAGATCGCCTCGGGCAGCCGGTGGATGCGCTCGTCGTGGGCAAGCCGCTCGAAACAGTGCGAGTTGCCCAGCAGGCGTGAGATGCTGCGGATAGCCTTGGAAGGGGTGTCCTCATACGAGATTTCACCCGGGTCCAGCGTCGGCGCAACCTCGCGGTAAATGCGATCCAGTTCACGATCGATGTCGGCCAGATCATCGCCTCGCAGCACCCCGCGAAGAATGACAAACCCGTCGTCGTCGAATGCCTTTTTGATCGCGGCGAGGTCCATGCTGCGGTCTTCGGATAGAGCGGGGTATCATAATACCTTGCGTGTGCGTGTGACAATTGTAGCCATCATTTTCCGTGCGCGATGATACCAGTTGCGCTGATGGCGAAACCAAGCGTCCTGTCCTTGGCGGTCTTTCAGGTATAGGGCGGGTCGACCGCTGTTGGCTCGCCATAGGCGTCATGTTGTGGGGGTTGTCGGTCGGTCGCCAAGCCGTAGCCGAACGTCGCAGCGCCGGCGCACCGCGTGTCAGACCAACGTGCTGTTTACCACGGCCACTCGTACGGCATATCGTAGTGGCTGGAATCGACGAGGTAGCCGTTGTCCGGCACGGGATAATCCTGCACGGCGGTGTGCCCGTCGAAGAAGACCAGATTCAGCGTGCTGCGCTGGAAGTGGCGGTAGTGAAACCCGGCTGTGGAGGGGTTGCTATAGGCGTAACTCGGCCCAATGTCGATGTACGTGCCGTCAGCCAGGAGAAACACGTCGGAGGGCCCGCCTTTGTACACCTGCTCCCGGCCGACGTAGCTGTGGACCTTCAGGCTGTAGAAGTTGGTGAAGCCGCCATAAGCGTACGTTCCACAACCGCCGACAGTACCCGCGCGGCCCGAGCGCAGGATGTTGGGTGCATAGTCCTCGCGGATGTTGCCGTACACCCAGGTTTTGTTGCCTTGTCGATACACGCCGCCGCCATGCGGTAACTCCGACGGGCAGTGCATCACCGTGCGAATTGTTGGCGGCGGCGGCCCGAGCTGGCCGCCCTGGAAATTGTCGTAGAAGCCGGCAAAGCCCGGATCTGAATCCACGCCTGGCACAAACGGCTTGATCAGTCCGCTCCAGATCTGCCATTGAGAATCAGCCGCGAAACTGCTGCAACCATAGGTGTATGCCGGCGGCACGATCTCGCGAAAGTCACCGGCATAACTCGCGATCGCGAGATAAAGCTGGCGCTCATTCGACTGGCACATCGCCGACCGAGCCACCTCCTTGGCCTTCTTGACCGCCGGCAAGATCAGCGCCACCACCAGCGCGATGATCGTGATGACCACCAGCATCTCTATTAATGTAAAACCATGTAGGGCGTTCGGACGGCACAATGGGCACAATGGCACACGGTGTCGGCGTCGGGTGCGACGCGTGGGACGTACGGTGCGTCCTCGGTGCGGTCCGACCAGTGCCCGCTGAGCAGCTTGGTTAGTGACACGACCGTCTCGGTGACGCCCTCAATCAGACCCATCCACGCCACGTTCAGGTGCAGCATTGTCGAGTAAAGCACCGGCAACACGGGGTAGATCAATTCGGTGGACATGTCGGTGAAAAAGCTGACCCAACCGGTCACCCAGACGAGCCCCGGTAATCGCTTGGCGGTCGGCTGCGATTTCTCGGCTCCAGATGCTTTCGCGATAAGCTTCGTCATCGTTTGACGACTCTACGCCTTTTCCTAATCTAGTCCAATGTCAGCTTATCATTGAAGAACTCAAAGCTAGCGATAGCATATCTCCTGAGAACTCGACTGCCGAATAGATGCGAATCCAATTCAAGAGCGTTGTGAAGCAACCGAAAGCCGGGTGTCAATGTGCAATTCACAATAGGATGAAGTTTTTCGGGGGGACAGCCGCCGATGGGCCGATAGACGGTGACATGCATCAACTACGACCCATCGTCGATTATCCTATCTGGCACTTAAAGCTGCCCGAGGGATACGTGATGATGGACACGATTCGAATCGATTTTCCGAATTCCTGATCCATAGAACAACCCGGCCGTTTGATAAACCACACCAGCAAGGAACATGTTTGCCATGCACGATCAACCGATGTCACACTGTCCCATGACACTGCCCGACCTTGTCATCGCGACACAAGCCTATCCGCATAGCCACACGTCCAGTTTCGTCGAACTGTCGGACGGCCGCGTCATACATACGTCGTATGGCATCATCAATTGCTCGGATGACGGCGGATTGACGTGGACCGAGCCGAAGCGCATTTACGACGCTAACGGCGACGAGGTGTTCGCCATCTCAGTTGTCAAGCTGCCGGAAAAGAACAGCCTGGGGATCGTGGGGCAGTTGAAGGAGAAGCCGCACGAGCACGGCTGGGCGACCATGGGCGGTGAAGGGGTGCGATATTACGTTTTCTACCGATCGGACGATCTGGGTCAGACTTGGTCCGTTCCGTCACGGATCACAGCGCCGGGCTTTTTCCCCGTCATCGCGTTGCAGGACTCGGCGATCGTCACGAGCACCGGCAGGATCGTGGTGCCGATGTTTTTTCAGGCGCTGGGCGTCGAGGATCAGCCGATGCCCTGGACGGGCAAACTGGTGCGCGGCCAGTGGGGCAACGTGGTCGGCCACCATTTCGACAAGGGCATCACCATGATCATCGTCTGCTACTCTGATGACGGCGGACGAACCTGGAAGAAGAATAGTGAAGGGTCGCTCTTCGTCATGCAGGACATGAACAGCATCTGCCGCAAGGTTAACGAGCCTTCGGTGACAGAGATCGCCGGTGCCCCCGGCCGACTATTAATGATCATGCGCACGCACCTTGGGCGGTTGTACCAATCGTGGTCCAACGACAACGGAGAAACGTGGTGCGAGCCGCAGCCGACGCTGCTGGCATCCACGTCTGCACCGGCCCAAATCCGTACCCTACCCAATGGTCACCTGCTGTGCATCTGGAATCAGCAGAGCGAGGAGGAGTTTCGCAAGGGTTATGTGCGGACGCGACTGTCGTCGGCGATCAGCCGCGACGGCGGCGGCATCTGGGAGTTCTTCCAGAACATCGAGTCCATACACGACTCGTCGTTCGTGGCGCCGGGCCCGATCCGCGTGGTCCGACCGGTGGGTCTATATGCGCCGCCCGGCCAACCGGCCATCGAGGCCGACCCGGCCTACGTCGAGAACGCGCTGGTTGAAGGACGATGGACCTATCCCTCGGTCGGCGTCTGCAAGGACCACATCATCGTGGCCTATTCCTGCCACGGTTATCTTCAGGAGCATGAAACCGAAGCGAGAATGTTTCGAACCGGAACGCTC
>CAUYYV010000170.1:0-7340 GCA_963577075.1 Phycisphaerae bacterium | reverse complement strand
CAGGCCACCGGTTGGCGTCAGTTCCTCAAGGTCTTGAAACTCAGCGAAGCGGCGATTAAGACGCACAGCGGCAATGCCAAGACCATGGTCAACGAAGCGGTAAAGCGAAAGCTAATTGAAGACAATCCCTTCGCGTCGCTTAGATCTGGTTCGACGCCTAGCAGGTATTCACGCTACGTCACACCTGAGGACAGCGAACGCATGGTCGACGCCTGCCCGGACACGGAGTGGAAACTTCTGTTCGGCCTGGCCCGCTACACCGGCCTGCGTATCCCCAGCGAATCGCAGCTTCTGACTTGGGAGGATGTGGACTTTGAGCGGGCACGGCTTACGGTGCGAAGCCCCAAGACCGAACGCCACGCCGGGCACGAGCAGAGGATCGTTCCTATCACCCCCAAGCTCATGACGCTTTTGCAAAACCACTTTGCCGAAGCGGAGGAAGGACAGCAGCACCTGGTCACGATCAGGGGCAAGGGAGCCGTGATTCGAAAATTCCAGGCTATCTGGAGGCGTGCCGGCGTGGAGCCGTGGAAACGCCTGTGGCAGACGCTTCGCCAATCCTGTGAACAGGAATGGGCCATGGAGGGGGTTCCCCAATTTGCCGTGAGCTTGTGGATGGGCCACAGCATGACCGTCAGTGGCCGGCATTACGCCAATAATGTTCCTGATGAATTGTTCGCCAGGGTCGCCGGACTCGGCGATGGTGCTGAAAGCAGCGCGCACCATAATGCGCACATGAAGTTGCACGAAACGGCCGGAAATGGGCAGAAACAGAAAAGGGCCTCCGGCAAGGCGGGAAGCCCTAAGTCTTCTGTTGGCGGGAACTTTCCGGATATTTCCGGAATTTCCGCGAACCACGAAAAATGGAGCCGGGGGGAGTCGAACCCCCGTCCCGTGACAGTCAGCAAGCCGCCTCTACACGCTTAGCCATTGCTTTAATCTTGACGGCGCGGCTGCCAATGACAGCATCCGCGACATCCAGCCTGAGTAAGGTTTAATCCGCCGGCGCTAAGACGTCACCTTTGGACGATCCCGCTAATCGTTCGCCCGCCGACGCCCGCGGGCGTTGCGTCAGTAGACGTGGCTACGGTTTAAGCAGCCTGGAGGATCGGCTGATCAAAGCCGATCCTGCCGATGACAGTTTCGTCATTGGCAATTATGTTTTTGCACGTTGTTTAGCCAGGAACCATACGTGCACCTGGACGTGCCACGACAAGCCTTACCTGTCCGGTCGATGCCAGTCGGCCCCAATTGTCAAAGAACTGCCCCATGATAGTCGGCCAAAGCGGCCAAGGCCAGTAGTTTTTTCAACGCGGGCCAAGGTTTTTTGCCGGCACCCTTCCTTACCGGTCGCTTAAAGGATACCCGTCACAGTTTGATGCGCTCCCACGGGCCGAAGCGAAATCGGGCCCAGAGTATTGCGCCCATCAAGAACAGGTGTACGGTCGCCGCCAGCCAGGGGCCGATGCTTTTCCACTGTGGCATCAGCGTGGCCATAACCCAACCGCCGCCGAGCTGGACCACCGTCACGGACAGCACGAACAGGACCGCGGGCCAGAAAGTGTCGCCCGCGCCGTGCAGGGCGCGATTGAATGTGATGCTCACGGCGTCACCCGCCTGAAAGATGGCGCAAAAAATCATCAGCGGCACCGCGGCGCTTACGACCTGATCGCTGTCGGTCAGCAGCGCCGGCAGTTCATGGCGAAACACCGCCATCATCAGCCCGATCAATCCCATGTAGGCAACCATGAATCGCAGCGCCCACGCAACATACCGGCGGGCAATGTCGGGTCGGCCCTCGCCGATCGATCTGCCTACCGCCGCCGTCAGGGCAAAACCCAATCCAACCGCCGGCATGAACGCAACTTCCAGGAACTTGAAGCAGATGTTGTTCGCCGCCAGTTCGATCTTCCCGAACCGCCCGATGAGAATCACGGTAAACGCCCACCAGGAAATCATGTCCGCTCCGAAATGCGCACCGGTGGGCAATCCAACGCGCAGGAGTTGTCTCATGTGCCGCGTGCTTGCCCGCCAGGTCCGCCAGGTGCCGTAGGCGCGCCCGTAACGCGGCAACATCATCCAGCCCAGGAGGATCAGCAGTTGGAGGAGTCCCGCGGCCAGCGTCGCCCACGCGGCGCCCTCGATCCCCATCGGTGCAAAGCCGAAATGGCCAAAGATCAGTGCGTAGTTGGCGATGGCATTGAAGATGTTGCTGACCAGGGCGGCCACAAACCCGATCGCCGGACGGTGTATGCCGGTAAAGAAGTTGGATAACGCCGCCGCCGCGATCGTGGGCCCGATCCCCAGCAGGCCGATCTGCGTGTAGACAATCTCCATTGCCACGACACGCGGACCGTGATCCAGCCAGGTGAATAACGGCTCGACCAGCAGCCAGGCCGGCAGCAAGGCCATGCCAATGCCCAGGCTCAGGTAGAGACCCTGCCAGCCATAGGTCGAGCAGTCGGCCAACCGGCCGCGGCCCAGCGTTTGTGACACGAGCGTGTTGACCGCGGCGACCATGCCAAGCCCGAACGCGATCGTGCTGAACACGGTCAGGCTCGCGGGCAGGATTGCCGCCTGGGCATCGGTGCCCAGGTGCGACACCATGATGAAATCGACGAAGCTCATGACCGTGCGCGAGATGTTCGTCGCGATCATCGGCCCCGCCAACGCCAGAAGGTACAGGGCAATGTCACGCTCTCGTGGCCGTGCCTGCGGGGCCGCAGCGGCATCGGATACGGAATCAGAGCGCATGCCGTTTCTCAATTCAATTCGTTGCCGGGTCGTGGATGATGAAAACGCGAGGCGCCGGATCCGCGCAGCGAGTCACCGCAGGTTGAGGGAAAATCTAGTCTTTTTTTCGTTCGGCGAGTTGTCGATTCAGCACGAGCAGCGAACTCTTGTCGTCGCCGGCAACAGTCAGCAGGCCCAGGACCTCCTCGACGCTCTTTTCTTCTTCGACCTGCTCGTCAACGAACCACTGGAGATGGCTCTGGGTCGCGTAGTCCTTCTCGTCAACGGCCATCTCATACAGATCGTTGATGCTCTTCGTGTTCAGTTGTTCCAACTCGAGCGCCGTCTCGAACGTCTCGCGCACGCTGGTGTAATCGTGCCTGGGCTTCTCGACCGATGCCAGGTCGATCTGCCCGCCCCGGTCGAGCACGTACCGAAACAATCGCATCGCGTGCTCCAACTCCTCGATACGCTGGGCATGCACCCAGGTGGCGAAGCCTGAAAGGTTTTTTGCTTCATAAAAGCCCGCCATTGCCAGGTAGCTGTACGCGCCGGCCATTTCCTGATTGATCTGGCGGTTGAGCGCCGCCTCCATTTGTTTGCTCAATGCGGGCATGGTTGAAACCTCTCGAAAAGGGGGACAAAGATCACCGACCCGGACATCACCGGGCGGTCGCCGACTGCTGCTCCGCCTTGGAGCGTTCCTGCAACTGGTACAGCGACTTTGGCTTGAGCGGCATGTTCGGGATCATGGGGGGCGGTCCGCCGAAGCGGGCGAACCGCGCCGGCTTACCGCGCAGGTGGTGCGTCATCAGCTCCAAATCGCTCGCGTACCCCTTGATCAGCAGCGGGAACGAGTCGGCGGCGCGGTACTCGAAGATCAGCGTACGGCGCCCCTTGTCCGAACGGTTGGGCAGCGAACTGTGCGGCAACATGCAGTGCATGAAGATCACGCTGCCCGCCGGCGCCGCCAGCGCAGCGGGCCGACCGAACCGGCCGTCGCCAATCTCCTCGGTTACCATGCCCGCAAACATGCCGTCAGGCAGATGATGATCGAAGAAGTGGCTGTGGTGGCGGGGCAGCACCTGGAGGCAACCGTTCTCTTCGGTCGCATCGTCCAGATAGATCAGCGTCGTCACCAGGTCGTCATTGGTATGGGGGAAGTACGAAAGATCCTGATGCCACTCGACGACGGAGCCCACCTTCGCCGGTTTCATATTCAGCTTGCTGTGTTGCAATCCGATGTCCGACCCGATCAGTGACTCGACCCGATCCAATATGCAATCATCGTTCGCCAGCCCGCGAAATGCCTCGTGCTGTTCGTACGGGTTATAGATCCGCCTCGGCACGGGGTCGCCGGCGGCCTGCGACTCCGGCTCGATTTCCATCAGGTCGCTGTACTCGCCCGATGCCAGCGCCTGCTTGGCAAGCTCGCGAATCACACGGTCAATCTCTAGCAACTTGTCGGTGGAAAGGGCCGATTCGATGACGACAAAGCCCTCAACGCGGTATTGTTCGATCTGCTCATCAGTCAGCGGGTAGTTGGGCATTTTCTTTCATGCTCCTGCGGTGGCGCGGTAATAATCCGGCATGGGTTCACCCATCTTTTTCCAATGGGTGATGACGACGTCGGCCTTGCCGGCGCTGTTGAGCATGTGCAGCTTGCCCCTGACCATTTCGACGATGGCGTCTCGTGCCGGACCGAGATATTTACGCGGATCAAACTCCTCAGGATTCGTGGAAAAGACCTCGCGGATCTTGGCCGTCAGGGCGAGCCGCAGGTCGGTGTCGATGTTGACCTTGCAGACGCCGTAGGTCCGCACGGCCCGGGCGATCTGATCTTCGGGCACGCCCATGGTGCCGGACAGGTTCCCGCCGTGCTGGTTGATCAGGTCGACGAACTGACGCGGCACGCTCGACGAACCGTGCATCACCAGTGGCAGGCCGGGACAGGTCTTCATGATCCGCTCGATGCGATCAAAGGCGAGCTTGGCCTCGTGCTTGAACTTGTGGGCACCGTGGCTCGTGCCGATCGCCACGGCGAGCGAGTCGATGCCCGTGCGATCATGAAAAACCCTGGCCCCCTCGGGGTCGGTCAGGAACTTCTCTATATTCTTTTCGTACTCCTCGGCGTCGAGCCCGACAACGTCCTCTTCGATGCCGCCGAGCATGCCGAGTTCGGCCTCGACGAGCACACCGTGTGCGTGTGCGAGATCCACGACCTCTTTCGATAGCGAGACGTTCTCGTCAAACGAATGGTGTGAGCCATCAATCATGACAGACGTGTAGCCATCGTTGATGCAATCACGGATCAAATCGACCGTGTCGCCGTGGTCGCAGTGAATCGCGATCGGCACGTCGGGGTATTGCTCGACACAGGCGTCGATGATCTTGCGCAGGAAGAGGATGTTGGCGTAGGCACGCGCGCCCTTGGAAATCTGCAGGATGCAGGGGCTGTCCTCGGCGGCGCAGGCCTCGATGATGCCCTGCGTAATCTCCATGTTGTTGACGTTAAACGCGCCAACACCAAATCCGCCTTCGTAGGCCAGATCGAACATGGGCTTGGTGGTCATCAGTGGCATGCTAATTCTCTAATAATCGTATCGCATCATTGTATGGGCCGGAGGATATAGTTCAACGGGTAAACCATCATCAGCCTCCGGGCGAAGGGCTGGCTATACTCGCATGAATGACCCGCCCGATCCATGGCGACGGCCGCGTACACGGCGTGATCGTCGGCTGCCGCCGGCGCGATGGCCGGTGGTTGCATATCCGGCGTGGTCCAAAAGTCGTGGCGCCCGGCAAAGTGTGCTTGCCAGGCGGTGCCGTCGAGATCGGAGAATCTCAGCAGGAGGCCGGAATTCGCGAGTTGCGTGAAGAGTTGGGGGTCGACGTCCAGATGGACGCCTGCGTTTGGCACCATGTATACGATGACAAGCCACTGACACTGTGGTGCTGGCTCGGGGGACTTCTCAGCGATGAATTGCGGCCCGATCCGCTGGAGGTCGCCGAGACGATGTGGCTCAGCGTGCAGGAAACGCGGGGCCGGTCCGACACGCTGCCGCATCACGATCAGATCATCACCGCCCTCTGCACCGCCGGCGGCGTCTAGCCCGATCCACGCACCGCGTGCAGGGTCGCGTCGATCGACGCCATTGCCGCGGACACATCGGCGGCAATGGCGTAGGTGCCGCGATGCTTGGCTTTGATGAAATGCTGATCAAACAGCTGATCGAAGAATGCCAGCAACCCGTCGTAGAAACCGCCAACATTTAGAATGACAACCGGCTTGTCGTGGCAGTGCAGCTGCCGCAGCGTGATGATTTCCATCAACTCCTCGAGCGTACCAAAGCCGCCCGGCAGAGCGATAAACGCGTCCGACCGCCGCTCCATGATGGTCTTGCGGTCACGCATGTCGTCGCAGACGATCAGTTCGTCGGCCTTTTCGTAGGCCAGTTCCTTGTTCTTCAGTGATTGCGGGATCACGCCGACGACACGCCCACCGCCCTCCCCACAGGCCTCCGCCATCGCACCCATGAGCCCGATGTTGCCGCCGCCGTATACAAGCGTGTCACGACGGGCAGCGATCTGTTCACCAAGCCGCCGGGATACGTCAAAATGAGTCGCGTCGACTTTCGAGCTGGATGCGCAAAACACGCAAATTGATAAGTCCATATCACATCTTTCACGCGGCGGCGTCATTGTAGCATCGAGTCGATAAAATCGCCGCCGGCATGCCTCGATGATGGCAATGGTTTTGCCGAAATCTTCGGATCGGTTACAACAACCGGCCATGAAGCATCGAAGCACCAGACGCTCGGTCACACTTCCGCGAGGATTCCGTGCAGCGGGCGCAACCTGCGGGATCAAGCCGTCGGGCCAGCCGGACGTCGCTTTGATTGTATCGGACAACCCGTGCGCTGCCGCGGGGCTGTTTACGCAGAGTCGTCTGCCCGGCGCGCCGGTGATCGTGTCGCGCCGCCACCTCAAACGCGGTCGTGTGCAGGCGATCGTGTGCAACAGCGGCATCTCGAATGTCGCCACCGGTCAGCGTGGGATCGATGACGCGGGCAACATGGCCAAACAGGTGGCGGGCTTCATCGGCTGCGCCGCCGGTGAGGTGCTCGTCGCCTCCACCGGAGTGATCGGCCACTACCTGCCCATGGACAAGGTCGGCCGCGGCATCGAGGCCGCGGCATCGAATCTTGCCCGGGGCCCGGCGGCTGACGCTCACGCCGCTCGTGCGGTCATGACGACCGACCTCGTGCCCAAGTTGGCGCACCGGCGCTTGCGCATCAGTGACAAACTGGTGACGATCGGCGGCATCGCCAAGGGAAGCGGCATGATCGCGCCGAACATGGCGACGATGCTCGCGTTCGTCACGACGGACGCCGCGATTGCCCCCACGCTTCTCCAACAGATGCTGCGTCGCGCTGTCGCGCGGTCGTTCAACCGCATCAGTGTGGACGGCGACGAGAGCACCAACGACACCGTGTTCCTGCTGGCCTCCGGTCTCTCGCAGACGATCGAGACGCACACCGAGGCGGCGTCGCGGTTCGAGGCGGCGCTCGAAGAGGTGTGCCAGGAACTCGCTAAGAAGATCGCAC
>CAUYYV010000169.1:0-7378 GCA_963577075.1 Phycisphaerae bacterium | reverse complement strand
CGTGTAGAAGTCCCATCGTTCCTTGCCGACGATCTGCCGGATCGCCATGTAAAGCCGGATCGATCGATCAGCCATCTCATCATCTTCGGGGATCGCGTCGGCGAACATTTTTTGCAGACGTGTGCGCTCCTTGTCGAGCTGTTTGGCGTCGATGCCCCTGGCCGTTTCGATCAACTCGGTGGTGTCCCGTGAGTCGATATCGATGCCGAACATTTTCATCCACTGCGACGGATCCGCCACGCCGCAGGTCTGGCCCATGCCGCGCCCGCCGAACGTGCCAATGGTGCTCATGTTCAGCCGGTTACGCATCGCGCTGGCGCGGCAGTATGATACGATGCGCTCGATTTCGATCGGATCGTCATATCCGCCGTAAACAAACCTGTTCTCCAGGCCGATCTCCTTCATCGCGCCGCGCAGCACCAGTCCGCCAACGGGCCGCCAGCCCTGGCTGCCGGGGTTGGTCCACACGACGATACCCTTGCCGGTAAACGAAAAATCACGCAGCGCCGCGATCATGTGTGATGCCCACACCCACGTACCGGAAAACAGCACGACGGCATCGACGTCATCCATCTTCTTGAACTTGTTGAAACAGGAGTACGCCTCATCTTTTGTGGCTAGGACAAGGTCATGCTCGACCAACTCCAACCCCGCATCACGCAGCGTTTTCTTGGCGTTGGCGATCAACTGATCATCAATAAACGGCGTGCCCATCGGATCGAGTAATCCGTCCTTGTGTACGCCGTAGACAATGAATCCAACTTTTGGTTTTATCATGTCAGGTTCCTTTTATCTTGCCCATCCGAGCGGCCGTCGGGGTATGTCTGTAGCGATGCTGCAGTGTAACAATCGGTTCCGGTTGAAGGCTCCATTGCGGGTGTCGGTCATTGGTCAAAGAGCCTGATGTTGCCGGTCTCGGGCAATATAATGTCGGTGCCCATGTATGTCGCGCCTTGGGGCGTCAACTGTCGCCCCTTACGCGTGCGCGCAAGAAAGCCGATCTGCAGCAGGTACGGCTCGACGACATCCTCGAGGGTGCCGGAGTCCTCGCCGAGCGTTGCGGCGACGGCTTCCAGTCCGACCGGCCCGCCCTTGTAAACCTGTACGATGGCGCGCAGGTACTTTCGATCCAGATCATCCAGCCCCAACTCGTCGACGCCCTCGAGTCGCAGGGCTTTGTCCACCGTGTCGGGCGAGATGTTGTTGTCGGCTTTCACCTGGGCGAAGTCGCGCACACGGCGAAGCAGTCGGTTGGCGATGCGTGGGGTGCCGCGCGATCGCCGCCCGATGGCCCTCAGTGATTCAATCACTCCGTTGCGTTGCGATGCGCCGGCTGAATCATCCAGCAGGCCCATCAGTGCGGCGCTGCGCCGCAGGATCTTGAGCAGGTCGTCTTCACAATAGAAATAGAGGTTGTGGGTGATGCCGAACCGTGATCGCATCGGCCCGGACAGCAGCCCCGCGCGTGTCGTCGCGCCGATCAGGCAAAACGGGTGCAGCGGCATGGTGATTATCTTGGCGTGCAGGCCTGAGTCGAGTGTGAAGTCAATCTTGAAATCCTCCATCGCCGGGTAAAGGTATTCCTCAACGACGGGCGAGAGACGGTGGATCTCATCGATGAACAACACGTCAGCCTGTTGCAACTTGGTGAGTGTGCCAACCAGATCGGTTGGTCGGGTCAGGGCCGGGCCGGAAGTAACTGTCAGGTGCGTGCCCAACTCGTTGGCGATGATGTGTGCCAGGGTCGTCTTGCCCAGCCCGGGCGGGCCGTGCAACAAAACGTGCTCCATCGCCTCGCCACGCTGCGTGACCGCGGTCAGAGTGATCGAAAGTTTCTCGATGAGTTTCGGCTGACCGACGTACTCGTCCAGCCGTGTCGGGCGCAGCGACTGAATGGATTGTTCATCCTGGGTGCTTCGCGACTCTGCGGAAACGATGCGTTGCTTGGCCATGATACGGCTGGCTGACTCGGGGGTTCGGGCACCCACTAATGTACACCCGACCTCCGGAACCCGATACCGGAGGATTAAGCCGTCCAAGTATCACGTCAAATGCTCCGATCTCGTACCTGTCGCGATCGGTTTGATCGTTTGTTAGATCGGTGATCAAAGAGGGCTTGTCGGCTCCATCTCGATCTGGCGTCGTGCCGGCGGCATTGTCAAGGTTCTTGAGGGAATTCACCCTAAGCGTCCAGTTTTCCGTTGGAGGGCGTGAACTTGGCCCCGGCGGGAAGGCCCGTCACGCCCATGGTCGCCCCAGCCAACGCCGCGGCCCATCGAGAAAGGCGTGGTGGCGCGGGGGCGGTGCAAAAATGGCGTCATCGCAGAAGATCACCGAGGCCGGTTTTTGGTCAAATCCACGATTCACCAGATGACCGTTGCTGACAGGTCGGCAAGCCATACCTTCATCATACGTTTTGCATTTCACTTTCGGGCTGCACGAGATCGTCGTAGGTTTCGCGTCGTCGAATGATGGCCGCATGGTTGCCGCTGATGAGCACTTCGGGCGGGCGTGGCATGGCGTTGTAGTTGCTGGCCATTGCCATGCCGTAGGCGCCGGCGGTGAAAATGCACAGCAGATCGCCTCGTGCCACCGGCGGCAGGGGTCGGTCTTGCGCGAACCAATCGCCCGTCTCGCACAGAGGCCCGACGACGTCACAGCGTTCAAGCCCGGGCATGTCCATCTCTACCTGTCGCACCGTCGGCACGTGAGCGGGCGCCACGTTGGTCGGCCAGATGAAGTGAAACGAGCCGTACATCGCCGCCCGCAGCAGATGATTGAACCCGCTATCGACGATGATGAACTTCTTGCGCCCGCCGAGCTTGATGTACAGCACCCGGCATAGCAACACGCCAGCGTTGCCGGAGATCGATCGGCCCGGCTCAAGGATGATCGTGCCGCCCGCGTCGTGAAAGGGTTGGAGCAGGGGCACGAGGTCGGTCGCGTAATCAGCCGCGCTGGGTGATTGGCCCGTCTCGTAATCGGCAGAGAAGCCACCGCCGATGTCCAGCGCCGTGATCTCGAAGCCCCAGTCTTTCAGTTCATCGATCAGCGCAAGGGCTTTGGTGATTGCCTGTACGTAGGGTTCAACGCTGTAAATGGGCGAGCCGATGTGCAGATGAATCGCGCACAACCTCAGATTTTGGTTTCGCCCGAACACCTTGAAGAAATGTCGGGCTCGCTCGATATCCACTCCGAACTTGGTTTCCTTGCGCCCGGTCGTGGTTTTGTCGTGCGTTTGCTCGTCGGCGACGTCCGGGTTGACGCGCAGGGCTGCGCGGTTGGTCACGCCCATCTGCCGAGCGATCGCAGCGATGTTCTCGAATTCCGCTTCTGATTCGATGTTGAAGTACCCGATCTTCGCGGCAAGCGCCTCGCGGATTTCCAAATCGGTCTTGCCGACGCCGGCGTACACGCTTTTGTGCATTGCGGCCCCCGCCTGCTGGGCACGGTGTAACTCGCCGCCGCTGACCACATCCATGCCCGCGCCCCGATCGGCCAAAAGGCGCAGGATATGCACGTTGCCGCAACTCTTGATCGAGTAACAAATGATCGGATCGACGGCGGCAAACGCCTGGGCGATTCGGTCGTAGTGCTGCTCGAACGTGCGCCGCGAATAGACATAGGCCGGCATGCCGATGCGCTGCGCCAAGTCGTCGAGATTCACCTCTTCGCAGTGAAGCTGACCGTCTCGGTATTGAAAATCGTCCATGGCTGGCTCCGGGCGCGCCAGATCATAGCCGTGTACCGCGCGATCGTCACCTCTGACTACTGACTACAATGATTGTCATGGAATGGATCTACCTGGACAACAACGCGACCACGCAGCCGGCGGCGGAGGTGGTTGACGCGATGGATGAGGTGCAGCGGAAGTTGTGGGCCAACCCGTCGAGCGTGCACCGGTTCGGCCAGATGGTGCGGCATCGGGTCGAGCAGGCTCGCGCTTCGGTGGCGTCGCTGATCTCCGCCCGGCCGCGCGAGATTGTTTTTACCTCCGGAGGTTCGGAGGCAAACAATCTGGCTTTGACCGGGGTGTTGAGTGCAGGGCCTGGGGGCAAGGACCCGGGACCGGGCAGGAAATTGAAAGTGTTGGTGACCGCGCGGACCGAGCATTCGGCTATTCGCGAGCCCGCTGAGGTGCTCGGGAACTCCGGCGTTGACGTGATATACCTGCCTGTGGATAGCACCGGTCGGGTTGACCCGGCGGACCTGCGCCGCCTGCTCGACGAGCAACCCGGTGAAGTGGGGCGGGTGCTGGCCAGCATTCAATGGGCCAATAATGAAACCGGGGTGATTCAACCAGTGGCCGCATTGGCACAGGTGTGCGAGGACGCGCGCAGGGCGGGGTCGCCGGTGTTGTTTCACTGCGATGCGACGCAGGCGGTGGGGAAGATACCCGTTGACGTTGGTTCGGCCGGTATTGATCTGATGACGTTGTCGGCACATAAGTTTCACGGCCCCAAGGGCGTGGGGGCTTTGTATGTTCGCCGCGGGGCACGGGTTCACCGTCAAATCCACGGCGGGCCGCAGGAGCGTGAAAGGCGGGGGGGCACGGAGAACACCGCTGGCATCGTCGCCATGGGCGTCGCCGCGGACTTGGCTGGTCGATTTGTGGCGGACTGCGATGCGATCGCGAAATTGCGCGCATGGCGGGATCGCTTCGAGCAGGGCATCTGCCGGCAGTTACCCGGGACGGTCGTCAACTCGAAGACGGCGGATCCGCTTGGCCGGATCTGGAACACGAGCAATCTGGGCTTTGCCCGCCTCGAGGCCGAGGCAATCCTGCTGGGGCTGAGCGAGCGTGGTCTGTGCGCCTCGGCCGGCGCGGCTTGCTCGACCGGATCACTCGAACCGTCGCCCGTGTTGCTGGCGATGGGCATTGCCGAACCGGTGGCACACGGGTCGGTCCGAATCTCGCTAAGCCGTATGACGACCTTGGAGCAGATCGATCAGGCCACAGCAATTCTGCCCGATGTTGTTCGCCGGGTGGCCCAATCGATGCGCGTGGGCGTGTGAGACGGTCGGTGCCCGCGGGGCGGACTTTACGCGTGGCGTAGATTTCTGCAAAATAGATGCCTGTTAATCCACTATTGATCTGGAACCGGGCAGAGGTACGACGCAATGCAGGTGATGAGTTGGCTGGTTGCCCGCATGGGTAGCAGGTTCAGCCTGCTGTTCGAACCGCATCGCCGGCGGGTGGTGCACTCGGCTCTGGGCCGATTTCTCGATCAGCCGCTGGACCTGATGGTCGGACTCGTTGAGCCGGACGGCACCGAGCGTGTGCTGCCTTTTACCGGCCAGGGGTCGTTGCTCTACTGCCCGGAGCAGTTCGAGCGAATCAACTCGATCACATTCAGGGCCTACAGCGAAAACTATGGGCTGTACTTCGAGTTTAATGTGCACAACGTCTTTTATCCGCAGGACGAGTCGCTCTGCACGACGCCGGCGTTTTACATCGAGATGCGAATCAGCCCGGCCCACGCTATCGGGTGGATGAAACCGAAAGGCCCGACGCCGCGACAGGTGACGCTGTTTATCCGGTTGAATCGACCCGACACGCTGATCCAGGCGTCGAGTGACAACGACCAGAGTTGGATCGATCTGTCGTATCGCAACACGCTTGTCCCCGACCTTGATCCTCGCAGCGAATCGCCGGCGCCGCCATGCCCGGACCACAAGGTGCAGGTGCACGAGCGGATCGTCAGCCTCAACCGCGGCTGCGCGGTCGACCCCGACGGTCGTGGTCTGACCCTGGACCTGCCGGTGACGGAAGTTGGCAGCGGCATCAAGTGGCGGCTGGTCTGGGGGGCTCATTGTGGCGAGCCGATCATGGAAGTCCACCACGACGGTCAGGTGCGGCAGGGCACCTTGCACTATGTCTCGCGGCTGGCTGACCTCGACGCGGTCATACACGAAGCCATTGAACTGCGCGATGATCGGTTGGCGCACTCGCGACGTTTTGAGAAACTATTCGACCAGGCACCTCTGCGCATGGCGCAACGCCACCTGCTGCACCAGAGCTTCCAGTGCTTCCTGGGCAACATGTTCTGGTGCGATCTGGACGATGGTCGGCCGTGGTTCAGCACGTGGGACGGGCAAGGTTATTGCCAGTCATCGCTCAAGGTGGAATACCATGCGATGCCGGCATACATGGCGCTTTGGCCGGAACTGCTCACCATGCAGTTGGACCAGTGGGCGCAACGTGGGCGACCGCACGAGCCGTCGTCCGGTGTCACGTTGCCAAACGACCTGGGTCGGGGCCTGCGGCTGTCGTCGAGTGACGACGCGGTTGATGCCGGCTTCGTCACCGCGTGCGCCAACTTTCTGTTGATGTTGCAGGTCCACGTCCACTGGACCGGCGACCGTGATGCGGCAGGGCGTTATGCCGATCTGGTTGAAAAGCTGTTGGCGTACCTTGTTTGGGTCGACCGCGACAGCACGGGGTTCGTCAATGAGCCGACGGCGGGATCGAGCAGTGAATCTGATGAGATTGTTGCGTTCGCCGGCGGCCAGACTGGCCTGGCGATTAAACGTCTCGCCGCCATTCGTGCGGCTGGCGACCTGCTCGCCCAGGCTGGCCGAACCGATCAGGTAGAGCGTTGCGAGCAGATCCTGCGCGACGACGCCAACCGGATCCAAGTCGCGGCCTGGATGGGTGATCACTACGCGGCCTGCTCGGCCCCGACCGCTGCCAGCCTTGTCGAGGATCACACCGGCCAGCACGTGGGCGATGATCTGGCCAACGGGCTTACCGCCTACTCGATCAGTACCGGCGACGGATTGCTGCTGGGGGCCATGATAGGCCAACCCTGGTTGCTCGACCCTGACCGGTTGCGGCTTGACCTGACCAACGCCACCCGCGAGACGCTCGGGCCTTACGGCTGCGGCCAGAATTCGACCGAGACGCAACACGTGCGGGTCAGCCACAACATCTGGCGCGACCACCTGGCATGCTATCTTGGGTTGCCCAGGCCACACCTTACCCAGCGTTACTGGGATATGCAGGTGCTGGCCAACACCGCCGACCTGTCATCTGGATTCGTCGATTCATATCTGACGCACAACGCCAGTTTCCACCCGGCGGGCGCCGCCAGCCTCGGGTTCATGCTGGCCCAGGTACGCCTGGTCATCGACCGGTTGGCGCCGGGCGGGCATCGCATCAGCGTCGAGCCGGACACCACGGTGCCGCAGCGCTGGCCTCTTTTGCCTCTGGCCGACTGGAAGGCGGGGCGCATCCCGGTCTGCGTCGTGGATGAGGACGGCTGTGTGACCATCGAAAACGAGTCCGATCCGGTCATCGTCCACGGCCCCGGCGCCGCGGAGCCGGACCTGATCGGGTAAATCAAAACCTGGCGGGGCCGCGTTGAAGCCGAGCGGT
>CAUYYV010000168.1:0-7381 GCA_963577075.1 Phycisphaerae bacterium | reverse complement strand
TTGGTCGATTGATCCGGCGTGTCGAAATTGCGGTAACCCCAGGTGTGGGTGGCGGAGTTGACGAACCAGGTGCCGTGATAGAGCACCACCGTGCGTGCGCACACGCCCCAGACAAGCCAGGACAATCCGGCCCCGGCGAAATACTCACCCGCGAAATAAACCAGCGGAACCAGAAGCAACTGGGGCACCCAGAAGAATCGGTTGAGCAACCGCATGAACGGATCACGTTCAAGGTCTTTGGCAGCGTCGGTGGCGCACTGGCCCTGCGGCTGCTTGTGCATACACCAGAATATGTGGGCCCAAGCGAAGCCGTGTTTGGGCGTGTGAGGATCCTCCGGCTCGTCGGAATGGCGATGATGGATACGGTGGACGCCGACCCATTGGATCGGGCCACCCTGCCAAGCAAGGCAGCCAAACAGTGTCAGGATGCACTGAAACCACCTAGGCGTCTTGAAACTGTGATGGGTCAGCAGCCGGTGATAACACAGGGTGATGCCCAGCCCGCCGGTGATCCAGAGCAGCAAACCCGCCACGATCAAGCCGCTCCACGAGAAGAACACGGGCAGCAACGCCATCAAACACCCCACGTGCATGGCCGCGATACCGACGACCACGGGCCAATCCACATCACGCAAAGTGATGCCACGCTTCGCGAACGATTGCCTCGAATCTGTGTCGTTGGACATTCATGTTTTCCCTGATCTATCGCATCCTTGTCAGGTTGCGAAGGCGCCTGAGCGTTGGTTGAACCTGTTTCGTGTATCGGTCACCACACCACGGTAACACGTGAAGCGGGATTTCGGGGTGTGTCGAATTATACGGTGGTATCCTACAGTTTTAAATGGGTATCGTCAAAAAAGGTGCATCTTTCTTAGAGTTCCAGGGTGCCGCCATGCATTTTGAGTCGCGATTGGCGGCGGAGAGCTTTTGCCCGAGCCCCAGTCGCCATCGGTGGCCCTTGATCGGGCTTGGATGAATCCCTGAAGCAGAAACTGCTGCTGCGACGCTCCGACGACGCTTCGCCGCCAAACGGCAGAAGCTGCCCATGCACTATATCGATTATCGCAGGCTCTGACGCCCAGCGCCGACGTTGGCCGCGGCTTAGGCACTGACACCCGACTCGATCAAGCAGTAAGCGAAGGCATCGGACAGGGCATGGTAAGAAGCGTCGACGATGTTTTCGTTGACGCCGACCGTCGCGAACTGGTGCGTTTTGGATGGGTCCTGCTCGTTGCGCACGGTGAACCCGGCGATGACGCGTACCTTCGCGGCTGACTCGGCCGTTGGGTTGACTACGCGGACCTTGTAATCGCGCAGATGCACGTGCGACAGCTGCGGGTAGTGCGGATCGAGGCATTGGCGCATCGCACCGTCGAGCGCGTTGACGGGGCCGTCGCCTTCGGCGACGCGATGCTCGATCCGGTCGCGAACGTTGAGTTTGACGATCACCTCGGTGACGGCCGGTTCGCCGCTGCGCTTGAGAATGACGCAGCGGTAGTGGTCCAGTTGCCAAAACGTCGGCCGAGTGCCCAGCACCTCGTGCAGCAGCAACTCGAAACTCGCCACCGCGGACTCGAACTGGTAGCCCTGGTGCTCAAGATCCTGCACCCGCTCGAGCACCCGGCGTTGGATTTGCTTGTCTTCGGCGATGTCAAACTTCTTGCCCAGCGTTGCCGACACATTGCTGGCGCCCGACAGTTCGCTGACGAGGATTCGCCGGGTATTGCCTACCTTTTCCGGTTCGACATGCTCGTAACTACGCGTAGCGCGTTGCACGGCGTGGACGTGCATCCCGCCCTTGTGAGCGAAGGCGGCGCTGCCCACAAAAGGCTGCGTGGGCACGTAGAGCATGTTGGCCAGTTCATAGACAAGCCGGCTTGTCTCGGTCAGGCGCTCCAAGGCGTCGTCGTTGAGGCAGGCGTAGCCCATTTTCAGGCGTAGGTTGGCAGCGACGACCAGCAGATCGACGTTGCCGCACCGCTCACCGATGCCGTTGATCGTACCCTGGACTTGGGTGCAACCGGCCTCGACGGCGACGAGTGTGTTGGCGATGGCCAGCCCACTGTCGTCGTGGGTGTGGATACCCAGGCCAGCAAAGCCGCCCAAGTCGTGGCGGACACGGCCAACAACCTCGCCGATCCAGTTCGGCAAGGACCCACCGTTGGTGTCGCAGAGAATCAGCCGGGTCGCGCCGGCCTCGAGGGCAGCACGAAGGGTCTGCATGGCATAATCGGGATTGGCGCGGTAGCCGTCGAAGAAGTGCTCGGCGTCGTAGAAGACTTCGGGCCCCTGGTCTCGGCAGAACGCCACCGAATCGCTGATCATGACCAAATTCTCTTCACGGCTGACTCGCAGCACCTCGTCGATATGCAGATCCCAAGTCTTGCCGACAATCGTGATCACCGGCGCCTTTGATCCGACCAGGGCGGTCATACCGGCATCGTCTGCCGGGTCGGTGTCCCGCCTGCGGGTCATGCCAAACGCGCAGACACGACAGTGCTTGGGCGTCATCGCCGCGCATTGGCTGAAAAAGGCCGCATCCTTCGGGTTGGAAAGCGGATAGCCGCCCTCGATATAGTCAATGCCGATCGAGTCTAATGCTTTGTGAATACTGATCTTATCAACCAGGCTGAATGCCACGCCCACACCCTGAGCGCCGTCACGCAGGGTGGTGTCGTACATCTCAATCCGCTGCTTATTGGATTTGTTCATCGGGGACTTACAATCAAATTTGACCCTGGAGCGGAGAACAAAAACCCCCGCTGCTCGGCGGGGGTTGGTCATCTTGAGCCCGAGTCGACCCGCCGTGGGTTATCTTGGATTGGTTTCAATAATAGCGATCCGCCTGATCATGCCGCACTGTGTCCGATCGCTCTGCATTTTCCACCTATTGTATGGATTGCGATCGGTCAAACAACCCGCCCACCCACAATAGGCGGGCCAGCGACGGGCAGCGTGGCGTTCGATGTTGCAAGGCGGTGTGAAATCGTTAAAACTGCCGCATCTTCGGAACTCGCTGGCAACGGACCTGAGCATTGGATCTTGGTCGATGGCGGTATTTCAAGAAGGATCGAAGGTCACGGCAGGATGCCTCAATCTGACCAGTCCACACCAACGACCGCCCACAGGGCCGCCCCAGCAGGCTGTCCGTTGACCCTCCACCGTCATGCCCGCAATGTCCGCAATCAGGGATCCGGGTAAAAGAGTCTGACATGCCGGTACCAACCAACACGATGCGCGATATAACGAAGTTGAACCTCGTGTTCCTCTTCAGTGCGCTGCTGCTGACCGGGGCGACGCTGTGGATGGTCTTCGCTGACTGGAACCGACCCTGGCGTCAGTATCCCCAGACCGCCGACGCTTGGAAAGCCGCCATGCTCGAAGATGAGCAATGGCGGCTTGAGCACGATCAACTGTTTCAGAAGCAGATCGAGGTCGCCCAAACCCAACTCGACGAAGCCGGTGCGGGGCTTGACCGGGGCACCATAGCGAAGGTCGAGTCCAAAATCGCACAATTGCGAGCGAAACTGGGGCTCATCACCTTGCCCCGCGACGTTGAAAAGGGGGAGGATACTCCTGCTAATCAGAAGTTGGAGCACGCGATCCTCGAATCCTCCAACGTCGAAGCCAATCGGGAGAAAGTTCGTCAGGTTGAAAAAGGCTTGAGCAAGAAGCAAAGGGCGGTTGTTGAGGCAAAAAGCGATCTCAATCAACTGAAACGCAAACTAGCTGAACTGACGAATGTCGAAAGCGAAAAACAGAAGGTCGTGGACGATCTGCTGCGCAAGATAAACACGCTCAAGCAAAAACGGCAGCAGGCCGCACCAAGCGGGTTGGCCGCTTTGGACGCTAAGTTCCGCGATGCGCCGCTGCTCGATTGGCTCAACCCGCCGATCCGGCCTCATCAGCAGGTCGTGCCGGCCAACCGGACGGATTACAACTTCACCAAGGTCGAGACCATCGATCGGTGCAAGACCTGCCACGTTAATATCGACGAACCCGCCTTCACAGCCGAAGCGCAAACCCGTTTTCTCAACCGCCAGATCGCGCGCCAGCAGCACGATCCGAGCCTGGACGTCCCTGACGATCCGGTGGTCATGCTCGACTTCTGGGCCACCGCAGCTGCGCGTATCCCCGAGCTTAAAGGTTGGCTAGACGCACTCAATGAAAAGACGATCGAGTACCTCCAAAGCCTGCACGGCGAAGCTGATGACGGCGTCGGACTTGAGGAAGAACAAGACGTTGTGGCGCACCTGACGCAGATCGTCGCCGAATATGCCGGCAACGACGCGGTCAGCCGGGACAAGTGGTACGCGGCGGCCCGGTTATACCGCGAGGACCTCGCACGGCTGCTGGCTGAGCATTTGGGCGATGAGCAATTCGATCGGCTTGTCGAACTGTACCGGCGCACGGTGGTCGAGGCTTACAACAATATTCGAGAGCGTGAAGGACTCACAACGCTGAGCGACAGCCCTGTATTGCTGGCGCATCCAAACTTGGCGCGATACGTCGCCCCCGAATCAACGCATCCGCTCAAGACCATGGGTTGCACCGTTTGCCATGAGGGCTCGGGCCAGGAGACTCAATTCGAGCACACCGCGCATATGCCGCGCGAGGGCTGGGTGGACCGCAAGACCGGAGCGATGGTGCCCCACTTCCTGATCGAGCATACGGCCAGCCCGCAGCAGACCGCCGGGGCGCTCAAATCATCGGTCGCGGCTGACAGGATCGCGATGATCTCGGAATCCGGCGCCGGCCACGGCGACCACTTGACCACCCACCACGATGTCAATCTCAACGGTGACCCGGGCATGTTCAGCCCCGAACCGTACGTCGGTGGCAAGCACGCGACCTATCGCATCCCCGGTGACGACCGACCGCAGCGCAGCGCAGTCCTTCAAAACGAGTTCTGGACCAAAAAATACAAATGGCACGCCATCCATTACACGCACTGGGAAAAGCCCATGCATCAGCTCGGATACGTCGAGTCGAGCTGCGCCCGCTGCCACAGCGAGGTATTCGATATCAAGGATGAGGCCCCGAAGCTTTTCGAGGGGCGCAAGCTGTTCTCACAACTCGGCTGCGTCAATTGCCACGCCGTCGACTCCCTCGGTGACGACCTGGATATCAAGCGTGTCGGGCCAAGCCTTGTCAACGTCAAGCACAAGCTGTCAAAGCAGATGATGGCCAACTGGGTCTGGTCGCCAAAGGGTTTCCGGCCAACGACGCGGATGCCCCACTATTTCATGCTGGCGAATAATTCCGCACCGGTCGATATCGCGCGCACGCGGGTTGAAACGGCGGCTATCGCGCATTACCTGGCCGGCGCCGAGCCCAACGCGAACCACTACAGCAAGACCGACCAGCCCACGCCGACCTACCGGCCCGAGGCGCTGCCCGATCAGCCGACCAACATCGAGCGTGGCCGGCAGATCTTTCTCAACGTCGGTTGCATGGCCTGCCACACCAATCTGGAAGAGATCGGCCGCCAGTGGATCACCACGGACCTGCAAGCCCGCGGCCACGACGAAGAGGAAGCCGCCGAGCGATACGACGCCATGTCGTACAACCAGCAACACTGGTACGTGCTGGAAAACCTGCCGGACAAGCTGGAGCGGACCGGACCGGAACTTTCGGGCGTGGGCACGAAGCTGTTGCTCGGGCGCAGCGAACGGGAGGCGCGTGGCTGG
Organism: Phycisphaerae bacterium; assembly: GCA_963577075.1. Taxonomy (GTDB): domain Bacteria; phylum Planctomycetota; class Phycisphaerae; order Phycisphaerales; family Phycisphaeraceae; genus CAUYYV01. The sequence goes on along the minus strand of CAUYYV010000168.1, from coordinate 1,691 downwards.
CTGTATGACTGGTTGCGCAACCCCCGTCATTATTCGAGTTACACGATCATGCCGCGCTTCCGGCTCAAAACGGACGAAGCCAACGATCTGGCGGGCTATCTGCTGACGCTTCGCCGGCCGGGCTCCGGGGGGGGTGACTCGGCCTACGAGCCGGGCGATTTTGGTCTTGACGACGATGGCTGGGCCATGCTGCGAGAAATACGTGCCACGCAGATGGCGAGCAAATCGACATTGCGGATCGCGCGACGTGACGTCGCAGACGAGTACGCCGACACCGGCGAAGGCAGGCACGACTTGTTAATGGATGCCGGCGAGTCGGTCATCCGTCACTACGGCTGCCACGGTTGCCACCTGATCAACGGACTTGAGGCCGAGACGTCGGCATGCACCAACCTCGATGAATGGGGACTCAAAAACCCGCACAAGTTGGCGTTCGAGTATTTTGACCATCCGTTCGACAAGATCCGCAAGAAACCGATCGCCGTTTGGAAAACCAAACAGTGGGGGCTGACGGCCGATGCGGTGCAGATCAAGCCTGACGACGACCGTATCCACCAGGAGACGATCCACTGGGAGCACATGGACACGGAACGTCGGCCCTGGCTATACAACAAGCTTTTCAATACCCGCCTGTTCGACCGCGGCCGCACAACGCTGGACGGACGATTGCGGGATCCGCATCGTTTCGCGATCGACAGGCAAGACCCGAAGGTCGGCGATCATCTGGGCAAGCCTTACGACAAGCTGAAGATGCCGATGTTCTTCCTGCCCGACGATCAGGTACAAGCGTTGATTACTTACGTCACCTCCGTGCGCAAGCCGTTGGTCGATCCGAGCGTGCAGAAGGTCGTGGACGACGCGGGCATGCGCGTGATCCGCGGCCGCCAACTCGCCACACTGTACAACTGTTATGGCTGCCACAACATCGAGAGCAACAAGGTCAATCTCCAGCAATACTTCGTCGACGAAGAAGGGTTGGTCACGGACCAGACGCTGCACTGGGCGCCACCTCGCCTCGTTGGCCAGGGAGCCAAGACCAAACCGCAGTGGCTGTATCACTTTCTTCAGAACGTCGAGCCGATTCGGCCTTGGCTCAAGGTCCGCATGCCCAGCTTCCCGATCAAAGCTGACGAGGCCCGCGGCCTGGTCGACTACTTCGCCGGGCACAGCCAGATAATGGCCCGCGAGTTGGAGTTGGTCATGGAGCAGATCGATAAGCACGTCGCCACCGCCGACCTGAGATACCAGACACTCGACGGGAAGATCAAGCGCCTTCAGGATCGGCTTGAAAAGGCCGAAACCGACGCTGCACACAACGCTCTCGGCAAGCAGATCGAGTTGCGACAGACCGAGCGCGACACCGCCGCCCGCAACCGTAGCTTTTGGTTCGAGTCGCAGGACAAAAAGACCCGCCGCGCCGTCGAGGCAATGCGACGGTTCGGGCTCACGTCCAAACTCGTCGAGCCCAACACGCTTGACTCACGCGAGCAGGATACCGAGGATCTCAAAGCCAATTGGGGCAACCTGCTGCGTGAGGTGCGATACCTTGCCAGTGTATATCACACGGATTACCCATATGTTCAGCAGCTCAAGCCGGCCGATGATCCGCAACTTCTGCAGCGTGGCGAACTGATGTTCTCGCAACTGGGCTGCATGACCGGTGACTGCCACCACATGGGCGACGAGCAACT
>CAUYYV010000167.1:0-7384 GCA_963577075.1 Phycisphaerae bacterium | reverse complement strand
TGCAACGGGACGGTGACGATGCACTGCGGTCTCGCCGCCGCCGACGTCAAGTCGGGTGACGAAGTGATCGTACCGCCGCACACCGCGGCTGCCACCGCATGTTGCGTCCTGCATCAGGGCGCGATCCCCGTCTTTGCCGATATCGATCGAAAAACGTTCAACATCGACCCGGAATCGATCCGCCGGCACATCACGCCACTGACCAAAGCGATCATCCCCGTTGGCCTGTACGGGCTCAGTGCGGACATGGACCCGATCATGCAGATCGCCGACGAGCATGGCCTGACCGTGCTCGAGGACAACGCGCAATGCTTTCTCGGCATGTACAAGACAAGGATAGCTGGTACGACCGGCCACATGGCCAGCTTCAGCTTGCAGGCCTCGAAGCACCTGACCTGCGGCGATGGGGGAGTGATCATCACCGACGACAAGCAGTTGGCAGACGGCATCCGCCAGTTCAGTTGCTTCGGCTATCACACGCTCAACGCGACAACCGCCGGCGCCATGCCCAAGCAGCAGCGCGGTGAACCCGATTCGATCCGCCACGATTTTCTCGGCTGGAACTACCGCATGTCCGAGATCCAGGCGGCCGTCGCGCTCGAGCAAACCGAGCGCATCGATGAACTGTGCGGGCTTCGCGTAAGGGCCGCGAAAATGTTTCTCGAAGCGATCGGTGACTGTCCGTTTCTCACGCCACAGCACACGCCATCCGACTGCGTCAACTCGTACTGGACGCTCGGCTGCCTGCTCGACCCGAAGCGCGCCGGCTGCACGTGGCAGGAATTTCGTGATCGGTTCTACGAGCTGGGCGGAGACTTTGTCTACGGGGCCTGGCGGCTATCGTACCAGGAGCCGATGTTTCAGCAGCGCCGGTTCCTCGGCGGATTCTTCCCCGTGGATAGCGATGTTTACAAGGGTCCGCACCGCGATTACGGGCCGGGCCTCTGCCCCGTCGCCGAGGAAATACAGCCAAATCTCTTCCAATTCAAGACCAACTACATGGATCTCGACGAGGCGCAGCGCCGCGCGACCGCCCTTAAGAAAACAATCGACAGTTTCTCCTGACGCTTGACGACGAGGTCTTGTTCCATCCTGTGAACAACAGTATTCCATGATCGAAATCACCACCACCGGTGTTCTGTTCCAAAACCCGTTGCCTGCCACGCAGGCGTTGCAGGCACAGTTCCCGGGTTTGTGCAAGCTGTCGGATCAGGAATTGATCTGCGTCTACAAACGCGGGCCAGCGCCGCAGGCAATCGAAACCGATTATGCGCTGGCGCGTAGCACCGACGGCGGCCACACCTGGCACGACGAGGGCGTCATCTGGGACCGCGCCCAGGATGATCGGCCGTACAGCTACGGCTACGGGTATCCCTTTCGGCTTGAAAACGGGGAAATCCTGTTGGCCGGCTATCGATGGGACCGTTCCGATTCGGACGATGACTTAAATATTTACAATCCGGCCACACTCGGCGCCGTACCGTGTGATGCGTTGGTGTTTCGCTCTGGCGACAACGGCCGCACATGGCGCGCGCCGAGCGTCATTGCACCCCCGAACGAAGTTGCAATGGTCAACGTCTCGGGTCGTATCGTAGCACTGCCGGGTGGGCGGCTGATGCTGCCTCTGGAAAGCTGGAAAGCGTGGGATGATCCCGGCCCGATCAAACAACGGTCGCTGGTCGCCTTTTCCGACGATGGCGGCGAGACCTGGGGCGATTACGTCATCGCTGCGATGGACGTGAACCATCGTATCCTGCACTGGAATGGCATGTTCAGCCGACTGGACAACGGTCGGTTGCTGGCGATGTACTGGGGCAAGGACACGCAGACCGAGCAGGACATCACGATCCCCGCAACTTCTTCGGAAAATGACGGCCGCACGTGGTCACCGGTGTACGACACGGGCATCAGCGGTCAGATGGGTTGCACGATCGGCGTCGGTGGCGGTCGGGTGCTGGCGATCTACAACCGTCGCGACGCCCAGACGCCGGGCGTATGGGCGGCCATTTCCGAGGATGGTGGTCGCACCTGGCCGAGCATCGGCCACGTCGCCCTGTGGGACGCGCGAGGACGCGACCTACTAGGCGACGCCGCTGGATCGAACCGGAGCCGGAGCATCTATGATGAAGGCACCATGGCGTTCGGCAAACCGGACGCCATCTATCTGGATGACAACCGCTACCTCGCCGCATTCTGGTGCACGAGCAACTTCGTGATGAACCTGCGCTATGCGCACTTGGCGATCCACTAGCCGGCCGCTTTGAACCGTGAATCACGTGGAAGAGAGAGGCGAAGCCGTGGCGGATCGATTATTGTCGGCACTGAATGATCCTGACGCCGCGGTCCACGACTAACAAGGTTTTCACGTCAAACTCGTGCGGCACTGTTCGTGCTCGACGCGATCTCCTTCGGGTCGCGTCGATGCGCAGGACCTTGCCCTATATTCATGCCGTCCGCCACCAGGTCGGCCAGCACCCGGACGTTGGGGTGGTCGATCATTTTGATGTGGGTGCCGGGCACATCGTGCACCTGCAAGTTGGATACGATCATTGAGTTCCAGCCCAGGTCGGGCCGGACGGTCGTGCCCGCGCCCATGATCCGGTCATTGGCGCGGAAGAGCATGATCGGGTTTGGGTACGGTTGTGGCTTGTAACGGCGCATGGCGGCCAGATAATTGCGCTGGCGCAGATGGGCCAACTCGGCGACCTGGTGATTGCTGTCGGCACCACCTTGATCGCGATTGTGCGCCTTGTCATGCGCGGCGCGGCGCCTGGCGAAGCGCGACCGAATGCGTTCGATGGCGTATTTCGGGCCCGAGCGCACCAGCGCCGACAGATGCTGACCCACCCGTCGCAGCGGGTTTCTCGTCATCGCGCCGGGCAGGATCGTGTCAAACAGCGCCAACAAGGCGGTCGGCTTACCCAATTGGCGAAGCTGCTGGGCAATCTCGAACGCCAGCAGACCACCGAATGACACGCCCGCCAGGTGATACGGACCCTCGGGCTGAATCGCGAGAATCTCTTTGAGGTACATCGCCGCCAACTTCTCGACGCTGGGAAACTCTCGCTGTCCGTCGCCTTGCTCGTGCGAGCGCAGGAACTCGACATCCGCCTTGATATGGATCGCATACACGGGCCGGCCCGGCTCGAGGCTTTGTGCCAGCGGCTGGTAAAGAAAGATACCGCAGATGCAAAACAGCGGCGGCTTCGTGTCGCCCGACTGCGGCGCCCGCAGCGGCACGATGGTGGACGGTTCGGTATCGTGGCCCATCGCCTCGGCCAGTTGCGCCACTGTCGGTGTCTCGAACAGCACGGGCAGCGCCAGATCTATCCCGGTTCGCTTGTCGATCTCGGCCAGCAGTCGCACGGCCAGCAGCGAATGACCGCCCAGCTCGAAGAAATTGTCATGGATGCCGACACGCTCGACCTGCAGCAGTTGCTGCCAGATATCGACAAGTTGTTGCTCCATCTTCGTGCGCGGCGACACATACCGCCCTTTTCGGTCAACGCCGGCGGTGTCGGGCGCAGGCAGCGCGGCGCGATCGACCTTGCCGTTGGGTGTCAATGGCATCGTGTCCAGTTGCACCCACAGGGTGGGCACCATGTAGTCTGGCAGCTTCGCCGCCAGATGAGTTCGCAACTGATCAACGGGAACTTGTCGATCGTCTTTGCTCGTCAGGTAGGCAACGAGTTGTCGATCGCTGGGGTCATCGTGGCGGTCGACGGCCACGACGACACACTGCTGCACTGTCGAATCCTGGCACAGGACGGATTCGACCTCCGCCAGTTCGATGCGGTGGCCGCGAACTTTCACCTGATGATCGTTTCGCCCGATGAACTCGAGGACGCCATCGCCCCGCCATCGGCACAGGTCACCGGTCTTGTACATTTTCGCGTCCGTGTCGCCATGGAACGGGTCGGGCACGAACTGCTCGGCGGTCAGTTGCGGCAGATTGAAGTAACCACGCGCCAGACCGTCACCGCCGATGTGCAGCTCGCCGGGCACGCCGACCGGCACCGGCTGATGATGACTGTCCAGCACATACACACGCGTGTTGTCGATCGGCCGGCCAATCATTGCCGACTGGTCCGCTGATTCGACGCGGCCAAGCGCGGACCAGATCGTTGTTTCCGTCGGGCCGTAAAGATTCCAGAGCTGATCACAGCGGCTCAACAACGCGTCCGCCAGCTGGCGCGGCAGCGCCTCGCCGCCGCAGAGAATCTTCAGCGATCGGCTGCCCGCCCAGCCACAATGGACCAGCATGCTCCAGGTCGCCGGCGTCGCCTGCATCACGGTCGCACCGCTGTCGGTGAGCAACGCCGCCAGCCGGCGGGCATCGGCGGCCGTCTGGTGATCGGCGATGACCACCCTCGCGCCGCGGGTCAGCGGCAGATACAGCTCCAACGCCGCAATGTCAAAGCAAAACGTCGTCACCGCGAGCAAAACGTCCTCCGCATCGATCCCCGGTTCACGCCCCATCGACGACAAAAAATTGGTGAGCCCGCCGTGACGAACCATCACGCCCTTCGGCTTGCCGGTCGACCCGGACGTGTAGATCACGTAGGCAAGGTCGTCGCCGGTCAGGGTGCCGGACATCGCTTGTGCGGGATGCGCCTCGATGACCGGCCAATCCCGATCAAGGCAAACAATCGTGCCGCCGTATGCGGGCAGATCATCGAGCAGCGGCTGCTCGGTCAACAGCACCGATGCGCCACTGTCGCCAAGCATGTATTCGAGGCGTTGAACCGGATAGGCCGGGTCAAGCGGCACGTACGCAGCCCCACTCTTGAGAGTTCCCAACAGCCCAACAAGCATCTGCAAGGATCGGCTAACACAAATGCCGACCCGCTTGCCCGGCCCGGCACCCAACGACTGCAGATGCTGCGCCAGTTGATCGGCACGCCTGTTCAGTTGGCTGTATGTCAAGTCCGTATCACCACAGACCGCGGCGATTGCATCGGGTGTACGCCGCGCTTGTCGGGCAATCAGGTCGTGCACGCACAGATCGCCGGGCATGTCTCTAGCGGTATCGTTCCACGTCACGATCAGCTGCCGACGATCGCCGTCGCTGAGCACCGCCAACTCGCGGATCGGTTTATCCGGGTCGGCCACAATCGACTCCAGCAGCGTTTGATAGTGGCGCAACATGTGCTCGATTGTTTCGGCGTCGAACAGGTCCGTGTTGTATTCGATCTCCGCCCGGGTGCCACCTGTCTTCTCCAGCACGGACAGCGTCATATCTAACTTGGACGTGTTGGTGTGTATGTCAATGGGAATAACACGCATCTTGCCAAGCTCAAACGCATCGCGTGGAATATTTTGGAATGCCATCGACACCTGGAAGATCGGGGACTGGCTCAGGTTCCGTTGAGGGTCCAGTTCCTCAACCAGTTTCTCAAATGGAACATCCTGATTCGAAAGCGCTGCAAAAACCGTGTCACGCACCCTTGCCAGCAACTGCCTGAACGACGGGTTGCCCGTAAGGTCGGTCCGTACGACCAGCGTATTGACAAAGAACCCGATTATTTGTTCCGACTCGGCTTCGTTTCTGCCTGCGACGGGGGTTCCCAATACGATGTCTTCCTGGCCGCTGTAGCGGCTCAGCAGCACGTTGAACGCCGCCAACATGGTCATAAACGGCGTAGATCGCTCGCCCTGGCCTAGGTCGTGCAAGCGACTCGTCAGCTGACGAGGCAACATCCATTGCACGTGCCGACCGTTGAATGTTTGGATATGCGGTCGGGGGCGATTGGTGGGCAACCCCAGCGATGTCGGGGCGCCCGCGAGCTGTTGACGCCAGTAAGTGAGCTGTTGCTCTAGCACCTCGCCGCTGAGCCACCGCCGCTGCCAGGCGGCGTAGTCGGCGTATTGGATGGGCAATTCGGGAAGCAACGGTGCGTCCGAGGGTCCTCTGGTGCAAAAGTGGTCGTAGTATGCCCGCAGTTCACGGGCAAAAATGCTGCAAGACCAGCCGTCCGACGCTATGTGGTGCATCACGATCAGCAGCACATGTCGATCATTCGCCTCACGAACTAGCATGGCGCGGACCATCAGGTCCTTTTTGAGATTAAACGGTCGGCGCGACTCATTCTGTAATAGTTCTTCAACTTGTGCCTGCCGCGACAAGTCATTTGCCGCGTTTGCCAGGTCGTGTACGACCAGCCGGATCGACCGGTTTGGGTTGACTGTCTGAACAGCCTCCCTGTTTTCATCGGTGCCGATCGTGGTTCGCAGCGCCTCGTGTCGCTGGACGATCGCATCGAGCGCCTGCCGCAGCGCCTCGGTGTTCAGCGATCCGGTAATTATCATGGCCAGTGGAATGTTGTAAATCGGACTGTCGGGGATGAACTGGTCGTGAAACCATAACCGGTGCTGGGCAAATGACGGCTGGCAGGGGATGGATCGATCACGCGGTCGGAGGCGGCCGCCATCAACAGCGCTGCGCTGCCTGAGCAACTTCCGCTCAAGCGCCGCTCTCTGCTCAGGTGAGAGTTGAGTAATGCGTTGGTGCAGATCGGTCATGATGCGTTGTTCCGCATATCCAGGCCTTCGTGATCCCGGGTGTGATTCATCAACGCGTCGGGGCCGGCTTCGGTTCCTGCCAACGCTTCGTCATTGCGGTACAGCTCGATGAGGATGACCAAGGCCAACTCCCTTACCGTCTGGGCCTCGAATAGATTGGTAAGAGGCAACGTGACGTCGAAGGCATTGCGTATTCTTGTGGCCAACTGCATGGTTTTGAGCGAATGACCTCCCAACGCGAAAAAATTGTCGTGAATACCTACACGATCGACTTGCAACAGTTCGCGCCATATATCGGCCAGGCGCTGCTCGATCTCGGTTGTCGGTGCGACGTATTCGACTCCCGGCTCGACGGCCTCCATGCCGGCCTCAGGAAGTGCAGATCGATCAACCTTGCCGCTGGCAGTCAGCGGCATCTCATCCAGTTGCACGAACAGGGTGGGCACCATGTAGTCGGGAAGATGCACCGCCAGATGGTTGCGCAACTGATCAACCGGGATCTGGTGAGGATCACCACTCGCGGTCATGTAAGCCACGAGTTGCCTGTTATCGGGATCGTCGTTTCCATTGGTGGTGGTGACAACGCATTGACGCACGCGCGCATGATCTGACAGGATGGATTCAATCTCTGCCAACTCGATCCTAAATCCACGGATCTTGACTTGATGATCGTTGCGACCGAGAAACTCGAGATTGCCGTCGGCACGCCAGCGGCACAGGTCACCGGTTTGATAAATCCTCGCGTTGGCGTAATGGCTGATCGGGTTGGCGACAAACCGCTTGGTTGTCAGTTCCGGCCGATTTAGATACCCACGCGCCAAGCCCGCGCCGCCGAGATACAGTTCGCCCCGCACACCGATAG
>CAUYYV010000166.1:0-7389 GCA_963577075.1 Phycisphaerae bacterium | reverse complement strand
AAGGGCGTACCGGCCTTCAACTCGCGCAAGTCCATCACGCTGCCATCCACGCGGGCGCGCACGAAGCCCTGGCGGATCAGGGCGACGAACACCTCCTTGTGATGGCCCTTCTTGCCGCGGATCAGAGGCGCAATAACCATCAGACGGGTGCCATCATCCCATGACATGACGGTGTCGACGATCTGCGTCGCCGACTGGCTGGTGATCTCGCGGCCGCAAAAGTGGTCCCTGGCATCGCGGTGCCAGCAGCGCGGCTGGCCGACGCGGGCGAACAGCAACCGCAGGTAATCGTAAATCTCCGTGGTCGTCGCGACGGTCGAGCGGGGGTTGTGGCTGGCCGAACGCTGCTCGATCGCGATCGTCGGCGGCAAACCCTCGATCGATTCAACATCCGGCTTCTGCAATTGATCGAGAAACTGACGCGCGTATGCCGAGAGACTCTCGACGTATTTGCGCTGACCCTCGGCATAGATCGTGTCGAACGCCAGCGAGCTTTTGCCGCTGCCGGACAGGCCCGTGACCACGACCAATCGATCACGCGGGATATCGACGTCCGTGCCCTGCAGGTTGTGCTCACGGGCGCCGCGGATGGCGATGACTTTCGAGGCCATGACGCAATTGTAGCAGGAGGTGGTGGAGGTTGGTGAATGGTGGTTGCGCACCAGATCAGTGCATAAAATTATCGTACGCGTTGATCACGCGCCACCTGATCACTAATCATCAATCACTAACCACCCACTCACAACGTCGCCGAAGTGTAAGGCAGCAGGCCCATGTACCGAGCGCGCTTGATGGCATTGGCGGCCAGGCGCTGGTGGCGGGCGTTGAGCCCGGTACGCTTGCGTGTCTGGATCTTGCCGTTGGGCGTCAGAAGCCGACGGAGATCTTCCGCATTCTTATAATCGACAAAGAGCTTGCCGGTGGATGATGTTTGGGTGACCTTCGCCGGCGGCCCGGAATTGAATCGGCTGAATTCTACCATGAAAAATCTCCGTCACGGTTTGGCAACCCCCGCCACACAAGGCGGGGACGACGGTTTATTGCCGGTAGCTTATCTGGAATACCGCCGCCCGGCAAGTCAGGCGATCTGCGACGGCGATCGATCCCTTCGGCTGACAATCCACTGCACCCCCCTGCCACACGCACGCGTCAACCGCTGGCGATACACCGGCAGATACGGCCTCTCCGTCTGCGTGTGGCCGGCGAGGATGACGACCTTGCCCTGTTGCACCGCGTCGAGCACCCCGTGATGCCGCATCTCGCCGGTGAAGTACGCGTCGGCCACGCACGCTTCATTCTTGAGCACCGAGCCGCCGGCACCGGCACACACCGCAACGATCTGGATCTTTCCCGGCGAATACCCATCCGGCGCTATCTTGTCCGGCATTGCGACATCCAACCGGGTTACGCCCAGATGCTTCTTGATTCGCTGGATCAATGTCGCGACCGTGATGGGCCGATCCAACGTGAGACTGCGCCCCTGCCCTGCTTCTTCATACATCGGTGTCGGAGCAGGCACGAGCTTGTAGATGTCAAACGCGGGCTCCTCGTAAGGATGAGCCTTTCTTAGCTCCTCGATGACCCGGTTCAAACAGCCTGCTTGGCAAACCATTTCCATGCGCATTTCGTCGACATGTTCGAGCTGACCGGTTTTGCCAACAAACGGGTCGGCGCCATTCGTCCCGTGAAACGTTCCCTGTCCGGCGGCGCCGAACGAGCATTCCACATAGTTGCCGATGCAACCGGCTCCTGCTTCCGACATCGCCGTACGCAGCCGCGCCACGTGTTCAGCGGGGATGAAGGCCACAATCTTGTATTGGTCTTCGCTGCCGTGTTCCACTGGATGAATCGCATACGTCTTGCCTTTGCCGATACCGGCGCAAAGCCATTCGTTGACACCATCACGCGCGGCATCGAGCGCCGTATGCGGACTGTAGATGGCAATTCGACGCCGCGCCAACTCCAGAATGATTCGCTGCTTCCAACTATGCCGGCTCCAATTAGCCAGGTTCTTAATCGGCTCGAAGATCGGCGGATGGTAGGCGACGATCAGGTTCACCTTTTTAGCCACGGCTTCGGCAAGAACGGGCTCGGTCAAATCAATGCACAGCATGGCACGGCGAACGTTCCAGGCCGGGTCACCCAATTGCAGGCCGACGCGGTCCCAATCCTCGGCCAGCTCGGGCGGCGCCAACTCGTTGAGGGCTTCAAGCACGCGTTCTAATCGCATGGCGTGGAGCATACCGCAGCCGGCTGGATTTTGCAGGACTCGACATGGGCGGGTCGATATACGAACCATCGCCGAACCACCCATGAGCCAAACGATTCGACCATCTCGGACTTCGGATGACCCCGGCCGCCGCCTGCCGGGCCTGCCAACCAAGGCACTGCCGCCCCGGCAGCGGATCGAGGCGCTGCGGCGCGTAGACCAGGAGGCCAAGCAACGCGTCAAGCTGGGCATGCAACTTTATCTTGCCGCCGAGCACCAGACGATGCACCAGCGCGAGTTGCTCGAGGGCGTCAAAGCCGAGCAGCACCGCCTCAAGGAGAAGTTGGAAGAGGATATCGCACGCAACATGCACGCACACGATCAGTGGGCGGGCAAGATCGACGCCGCCTTCACCGACGCCCTACACAGCCTCGAGAAGAAGATCGATAATCTTCAAAACCAATGGTCGAGCACGCAGCAGCGGATCGACACGATGATGCGCCGATCCGAGGCGTTGCTCGATCAGAGCCGAACAATGGTCAAAGCCGTCGCTGAGGCCGCCAAATCGCCGGCGCCACCCGCCGTCATCCAATCTCAAACCAGCGATCACGCCACCGCCCCGATCCCCGATACCTTCAACCAGGCCGTGGCTGACGTGCTTGAACAGGTCGAAAAAATCATGCCCGCCAATCCGCCACGGGATCCGGTAATCGAAAATGACGGCGGGACAACACGCGGGTGAGCCAATGGTTGGCCGACGACTCCATGTCGGCGTAACAGGAGGTGCCTGCAGCTCGATCCCTGTTGGACCTGGCTCGCTGATGTGGCTCATGCGATACAGCACCCCGCTGACCGGTGGAGTGGGGCTTTGCGCGGATGAGGGTGACTTTGGCTAAGGGCGTCAAAATGCGCCGGGCCAAGGCTCGGCGCCAGTCGTCACATCCTCGTATTCTTCCTCTTCCTTGAACGTCCGAAATCCACGTGCATGGTAGTTAGCCAGTGCGTGCGGATGGTCGACTGTGCAGGTGTGTAGCCAAACTCGGCCTGACCCCAGCGCTCGCCCGCACTCCGCAGCGTCGCAGAGCAGGAACCCGCCAATGTCGCGGCCCGATGTTCTGGCGAAATCGATACTGCAGCCGCGCTGACTGTATTCCCCCATAGGCCTCTACCCGGTTGATCTCGACGCGTGTCTCGGGTTGCAGCCCTTCATCACCGAGGCTGATGGGAGCGTTGTCTTCGAAGTCCGCATACGGGATGCCCGTGATCAGCTCAGTCCCGATCCTGCCGGTCCGGAGCACGAGCAGGAGAAACAGGGCCGCCTTCATGTTGTTACGTGTCACGCGATTCACCCTTGTTATTGATACAGAGCGGTGCGGCGATTCGGTCGAGCGTGTCGGTCGGCAGGTCGTCAAGTACCGCGGGGATCGTGGACGGGCAGTTGGTGACGGGCTTGATCATCGGGTAATATGTCGCAGCTATCCGAACTCGAACATGCCAAAATTTTATTTTGTCGGAATGGGCCTCTGACGCCATCTGCCACCGAGACTGTCCGAAGCCCTATTACCGCCGATATCAACTGTCGTCCCCCCGCTAACATTCAAGGGTTTGGAACTCAGGTTCCAAGCCCTTTTTTATATCTTTTTTACTGGTCAGGTTACCTGGGAAAAGACAGTTATACTGAAGATTTTGTTGATGATCTGGAGCTACAGTGGCTGGAATGACGGAACGCGACCACATCGATTGTGGCTTCGAATTGCAAACATGACCGGGAAAGGAGAGAACCGATGCCGACAGTAACATTCAAATCCAAGCTCAGCTCGGGCACAACGCTCCTGGGCACCTTTCAGCAGATACCCGCGGCGGATGTGACATAAATCATCGGACGTGCCGGGATCGATTTTGTCATCATCGACACCGAACATGGGATGTTTGGTGTCGATGCCGCGATCCATCTGGTGCGAGGCTGCGATGCTGCGCGGATCACCTCAGTGATCCGCGTGCCCAATCTCAGCCCGGAACGTATAACTCAGGCGCTCGATTTTGGTGCCTCCGCCGTCATGGTTCCGACGATTCAGAACCGGGAGTCGGCCGAGATCGCGGTTGCCGACGCCAATTATCATCCCGAAGGGAGCAGAGGGATATGCTCTTTTGTGAGAAGCGCATCCTAATTATGCCCTCGACAACCCGGACTATTACAAGCAGGCCAATGCCGAGACCGCCGTCATTTTACAGATTGAAGGGACCGAGGGGATAGCCAATCTTGATGAGATCCTGGCGGTACCCGACGTTGACGCCATTTTTATCGGGCCCTTCGACCTCTCACAGTCTCTGGGCATTCCGGGGCAGGTTACCGACGTCCGTGTTATCAACGCATTAAAGGACATCATAAAACGGGCGGAACAGAAAGGGATCGCCGTCGGCAATTTCGCCGCGACTTCGAAACAGGCGGACAATTATATCCAGCATGGCATCCGTTTCCTGGCCTACAGCACCGACACCGCCATGCTGACGACGGTCTACCTTGATCTGCGAAAATCCATCAAAACAAACTAGAGCCATCCACAGGATGGCGGGTAAATGGGGGATGGGCAGATGGATCAGGTTCGGATGCCGACGTTTCACGTTTGATCCGGGCCCAGTCGCAGAGGCGGTCGAACAACTGACGGCCCTTGACATCAACACGATCTGCACAAACGGGTCTTCCGTGGCCCGGAGTTTTCGACAAGTATCTGGGCGAGGACGTGGCAGCCCGGGGGATGGATGTCTCGGCGGAGTGTCTTCTTCATGTCAGCGCCATAACCGGTTGGAAACCTTCATGACGACAGAGTCGAGTTACAGATGCCCGTAACATTTTCGATCAATGAACCGCTCTTCTTTGTCCGCAAAAAGTATGGCTTGAAGCAAGTCGTCGAGGCCGTGATCGATAATTCGTCCGGTCACGCTCGAGGTAAGATAAGGGTTGAGATGCGTTCGTCCGACAGGTAGCGCTCCCACTCTGCGTAGGTCCAGCCAAGTCGGCTGGTCCAGTTCCACCGGCAGCCAACCGCGGTGTACAGGAATCGCGCCCGCTCTGGGCTTGGAGTAACGGCCTGGCGCAGTTCGTAGTCGGGCCGTTTCCGGTCGGATCTGCGGATAGGCGCATCAGCCAGCAACTCCATGTAGGTGGTGCGCACCAGGATCCGGTTTACAGACACAGGCAGATCCTGCCCATAGGGAGCGTCTGCCGTCGAGTACCGGTACGACAGTCGCAAGATCGTTTTGACCCCTCGTAGCGCGTAGCCTATCGTCGTTGTTCGCATCCGTTCACGAAAGGAGGAAGCGGTGGCATCCGAGCTTACGCAACACATCGAGGCAACGCCGCTCGTCGATACCCATGAGCACATGAAGCGGGAGTCGGAATGGCTGGAGAACGGCCCTGATATCCTGCAGGACCTATTCGGAAATTACGTCTCTGCGGATCTCCGAACCGCTGGCGCCACACCCGAAGCTATGGAACGTCTGATGGACGGATCCGACTTGGACATCGCCAGCCGATTCTGTGGAATAGAGGCGGCATGGCGTGCAACCCAGTTCACCGGGTACGGCGAGGCGGTCAGCTTGATAGCCGAGCACGTCTACGGCCTAGAAGAGCTTACCGGAGACGGTCTGGCCGGCGCCCAGGGCAGGATCGGCGAGCTCCGCAAACCGGGCGAGCGCTATCGCTTGTTGCACGACGTTGCGAATCTCGATCAGGTGCAGACCGACGACGCCCGCTGGCAGTGCCCGCCAGACCAGTCCGGTCTTGACTTCTTTCTGTACGACCTGTCCTGGCAGACCTTCTGCAGCGGCGACATAGATCCTCGATTGATCTATGAGGAGACAGGTATCGAGGTCACAGGTCTCGCATCCCTACGACAAGCAATGGATATGATTTTTGAAAAGCACGCGCCATGCGCGATTGCGGTCAAGGCGCAGCACGCTTACCGACGAACGCTAGAGTGGACGGAGCGTAGTGATGCCGACGCGGAGGCAGCGTTGGAGAAGGTCCTGCGTCGGCCACAGACAGAGATCGGCGTCTCCACGGACAACTGTCTGGGAGATTGGTGCTGGGCGAGGGGCGTCGAACTTTCGATCGAATATAATTTGCCGTTCAAGATTCATACCGGTTACTACGCCGGGAACGATCGAATGCCCGTCCATCGCATTCCTGCCGGCAATATGTGCAAACTATTTTCCCGCTATCTAGGAGCAAAGTTCGTGCTCATGCACATCGCCTATCCCTACTGCGACGAACTGGCTGCGCTGGCCAAACACTATCGCAACATTTGGGTTGACCTCTGCTGGGCGTGGAGCATCGATCCATGCAGCGCGCGCGACTTCGTGCGGAGCTTCATCCATACCGTGCCGATCAATAAACTGTTCGCTTTTGGCGGAGACACTAGCTGGCCGACCAGCGCAATGGCCTACGCGATGCAGGCGCGCCGAGGAATCCGTAGCGCGCTGGAAGCCGAGGTGTCCGATGGTGACCTTACCGAGCAGCAGGCGATTGGAATTGCCACCAGCATCATGCATGACAATCAGTACGCCTGCTTTGATATAGAAGGTACCAGGGCGAATATTCACGCTGCGGCGTAGTGCCCGGACGGGGCGTCGGTGGTAGGCTCCCCTAATGCGTATCGCTGACGTTGTCACCTATGCGGTACAGCCGGCTGGCATCCCGCTGATCGTCGCCAAGGTGATGAAAGCGAAGCCCCAGCAGAAACACCGTCGCGATGATTCGTGACCGCAACGGGGCGGACGGTCACCCAGCGTCGTCAAACCGCCGCCGCCGGCCGGTTGAGCACCCTGCCGAGTTGCCGCAGCGCCTGGCGGATGCGTTGCTCGTTTTCCACCAGCGCCATGCGCACGTATCCTTCGCCGAGATCGCCAAACGCCGCACCCGGCGTCATCGCGACCTCGGCCTCATTGACCATGGCCAGACAAAACGCATTGGTGGTGTTGTTGTACCGTGACAGGTGATCCGGATGCACCTTTGCCCAGACGAACATGGACGCCTTGGGCAACTCGACTTGCCAGCCAAGCCTTTGCAAGCCACGCACCAGCACATCACGCCGATTTGCATAGGTCTGCGCCTGCTGCTGCATGTGATCGTCTGCCGTGCGTATGGCGATGATGCCGGCAATCTGAATCGCCTGAAAAAT
>CAUYYV010000165.1:0-7433 GCA_963577075.1 Phycisphaerae bacterium | reverse complement strand
CGGCGTCGGCTCGTGATGACGCCGGCGCATCAAATTGCCCCGCCGGGATTGTTTGCCGCGCCCTGCATGCACATCCCACCGACCAGCCCCGGGCCCCACTGGAACAGGTTGTCCGGTCCGAGTCCGGCCCCGGACTACTCTGGCATGGGCGTCCGCATATTGCAGGTTGATTTGTCAGTGGGTCGGTGATGAAATAAATGCCAACGTGGGTTTGCGGTAATCAGCAGATGATTGGCGCGTGTAAAAAGCCCCGCGGGCGAGGCGGGGCGGTGTGTGGTTGATCGTGATTCGATTGTGGTGAATCGGTTTACTTGATCTCAACTTCGGCGCCCTGCTCCTTGAGTTTCTCGGCCAAGGCTTCGGCGTCTTCCTTGCTGATACCTTCCTTGATTGCCTTGGGCGCGCTGTCGACCAGTTCCTTTGATTCCTTGAGTCCCAAGGCGGTGACTTCACGGACGATCTTGATGATCTGGATCTTCTTGTCTCCGACGCCGGTGAGCACGACGTCGAAGGCGGTCTGTTCCTCTGCCTCTTCGTCACCATCGCCACCGCCGGCGACCATGACCGCGCCGCCCGCTGCCGGTTCGAGGCCGTAGGCGTCTTTGAGGTAATCCTTCAGATCGACCGCTTCCTTGAGTGAAAGCGAGGCGATCTTGTCGCCCAGTTCCTTGATCGCCGGTGCCACTTCTGCCGTGGCGGTATCTTGTTCATCTGCCATGTTCGTTCACTCCGTCTACGTGGCGTGCCCAAGAGGTGATCGACCGTCGATCATTTAACCCCGAGGGGCCAGTCGGGCACAGGGCCGTTGTTGATGTCGGATATCGGGATTTGAATTTGCTCGGATCTCCGCACCCGGTTGCTCTCGCTCTAAAATCTAAAATCAGAGATCTAAACTCCACAATACACCTTATCCTGCTTTCTTGATTTCTTCTCCCTTTTCGAGTTTTTCTTCCATGGTTTTGAGGATCGAGGCGATCTGCGCGCCGGCACTGACGGCAGCGCCGATGACGCTCGAGGCGGGTCCGAGAAAAACCTGAATCACCTGGCTCTGCGCCTCGGTGCGCGTGGGGAACTTGCTGAGTCTTTCGACCTCATCAGGCCCGAATATCTCGCCATCCATCAGGGCGCCCTTGAATGCGAGGCCGACCTGTTTGGCCCTGTCGATCAACTCGCGGGCAATGTCCACGACAGTTTCCCCACCGGTTACCACGGCGCACGAGCCGTCGAGCAGGTCTGCCAGGCTCTGCAGCGGCGTGTCCTGCCATGCCCGTTTTGCCAAGCTGTTCTTGACCACGGTGATACGCATCTGCTTTTGCGCGAGGCCGCCGCGGAGTTCGTTGTTAGCGTTGGCCTCCACGCCGCGAAGATCGATCAGCACGGCACTGTCCGCTTCGCCGAAGCGACGCTTGTACGATTCGATCATCAGGTTCTTGACGGGTTTACTCATGTGAGTCGAGAGTCCGTAGTACAGGGGTTCAGGGTCGGGGTTTACACGGCGATGCGGATACCGGGGGTCATGGTGCCCGATAGTGAAATCTTTTTGACGAACACGCCTTTGGTCGATGCCGGCTTCATGCGCATGATCGTATCAATAAACGATTGAGCGTTGTCTCGCAGTTTGTCGGCGTCGAAGCTGAGCTTGCCGACCGATACCTGCACGTTGCCGCCCGCGTCGTTGCGGAACTCAACCTTGCCGGCACCGTATTCCTTGACCGCTCCGATGATGTCGGGCGTGACCGTGCCGCTCTTGGGCGACGGCATCAGGCCCTTGGGGCCCAGTGTGCGTCCGAGCTTGCTGACCACGCGCATCATGTCCGGGCTGGCGACGGCGACGTCGAATTCCATCCAGCCGTCCCCGATCTTTTTGACTAGTTCCTCGCCGCCCGCTTCGATGGCGCCAGCGCCCTTGGCATCCTCGATCTTGTCGGCCGAGCAGAAGGCCACGACCCGCCTCGCTACGCCGATGCCGTGTGGCAGGGAGACGGACCCGCGGATCGCCTGATCGGCCTGCTTGGCATCGATGCCCAGGTGCATGCACAACTCGACCGACTGGTCGAACTTGGTCTTCTTGAACTGGGTGATCCGGTTGACCGCCTCATCCAGTGGCATGGGTTGCTCGCGATCCCAGCCTTCAAGGTCGGCCCGGTAACGCTTGCCCGGTGTGGCCATCGCTCTATCCTTTCGATCATCGATGCGCCTGCGGCGTCCGATGGTCTGCCACGATTATCGGCACGTGGTAAGCCGGTTTTATTTTGCTTACTTGATTGGCTCGGTTTCAAGTCGTCAACAACACAGTCAAATTAATTGCCAATCAAAATCCATCATTGCTCGCCCTCGTCCTCGCCTTCCACTACCACGCCCATCGACCGGGCGGTGCCGGCGATGATGCGCATGTTGGCCTCGACGCTGTGGCCGGTCAGTTCTTTTTCCTTCTCTCTGGCGATCGCTTCGACCTGGTCGCGGCTGAGCGTGGCGACCTTGTTCTTGTTGGGTACGCCCGAGCCTTTCTCGATACCGGCCGCGTCCTTGATCAGCACGGCGGCGGGCGGGCTCTTGACCTCGAAGTCGAAACTGCGGTCGGCATACACGGTGATCACACAGCCGACGGTCTTGCCGTTGAGCTGGCGAGTCTGCTCATTGAACAGTTGAATAAACTGGCCCGGGTTGACCCCGTGGGCGCCCAGGGCCGGCCCGATCGGCGGCGCCGGCGTTGCCGACCCGCCCGGGGCCTGAATCTTGAACTGTGCCGTGATTTCCTTCTTGGCCATGATCAACGACTCCGTTGCCCGACAAATCAAGCCGGGCAGTCTACCCCGCCGGGTGCGGTCGAGCAAGTGGGAGGATTGGGCCGTTCGGGGACGCCACCTGGGGCACCCGCGGACGGCAGCCCGTCGGCGACTTCGACTAGAATGATATGGTTCATGCCGTTTGATCCGCGTCACATTCTCGCAGCAGACGGCCCGATCGCTCGGCGATTGGGCGCCGATTATGAGCATCGGCCGCAACAGGTGCAGATGCTTGACGCGGTGGGGAGGGCGCTGGGCGACCGCAAATCGCTGGTCGTCGAGGCCGGCACGGGCGTCGGCAAGTCATTTGCCTACCTGTTGGCTGCCATCGACCGGGTTGTCACTGGTTGCGAGCAGGGCGAACGGCGACAACGCGTGGTCATTTCGACGCACACGATCGCGTTGCAGGAGCAACTGGTCGAGAAGGATATCCCGCTTCTGCAATCGGTGATCGACGACGAGTTTTCCGCGGTGTTGGTCAAGGGTCGAGGCAACTACATGTCGCTGCGCCGGCTCGAGCGCGCATCGCATCGACAGGCTCGTCTGTTTGCCGCCCCGGAGGCGCTTCGATCATTGCACACGATCGAGGACTGGGCATACAAGACGACGGACGGTTCGTTGGCAACGCTGCCGATGCTTGAACAGCCGGGTGTATGGGACAACGTGATGAGTGACGCGGGCAACTGCATGGGCCGGCGGTGTCCGACGTACGAAAAATGTTTTTACCAGCGTGCCCGACGGCGGATGGAAAACGGCGATCTGCTGATCGTCAATCACGCTCTTTTCTTTGCCGATCTAGCATTGCGCCAAGCGGGTGTTGGGTTTCTACCGCCCTACGATCATGTCATTCTCGACGAGGCGCACACGATTGAAGACGTTGCCGGCGAACACTTTGGACTGCGCGCCAGTGAGTCGAGCGTGCGGTTCCTCCTGGGTCGGCTCGATCAGCGGCGCACGGCCCGGGGGTTTTTGTCAAGCATGTCGGATCGCGTTGATGTCCAGAGTCTCGACCTCACGTTGCGCGCCGTGCGCGCGGCGGACGGTGCGGCCGACGTGTTCTTCGATGCACTGCAACGGTATCAGGAGGGAAGCCGCCGGCCCAATGGGCGCATCGATGAGCCGAACCCGGTTGCCAACCCGCTCAGCGGGGCGTTGGGCGACCTGTCGATGTCGTTGAAAATGCTTTGCGACAAGGTCGACGATGAGGCCGACCGCTTCGAGCTTTCCGGTTACGCCGGTCGCTGTGAGGAGGCTTCGGCGCAAGTCAAGGCACTGGTCGAGCAGACTCAGCCGGACAGCGTGTATTGGCTTGAGTTGGATGCCAGCCGGTCACCGCGACGGATCGCGTTGTGTTGCGCGCCGATCGACGTGGGGCCGTTGCTGCAGACAAGGCTGTTCGAGGCGACCGGCCCGGAAGAGAATCCGCTGGGGGTCGTGTTGACGTCGGCCACGTTGGCGACATGCAGCCGTGGCGAGGCCGATGACAACGCCTTCGCCCACATCCAGAAGCGACTGGGTTGCGAGCAGGCGCAGACACTTAGGCTCGGCTCGCCGTTCGATTACCAGCGGCAGGCGCAACTGATCGTCGAGCCGGCGTTGCCGGACCCCAATGACGATCGATTCGTGCAGCAGCTGTGTCCTCGTGTGCTCGCGCACGTGCAGCGCAGCGGCGGCGGGGCATTTGTGCTGTTTACCAGTTATACGTTGCTGCGCAAGGTGGCCGAGCAGGTGGGCCCGCTCATTGAGGCTGCCGGGCTGGTCCTGCTCGTCCAGGGCGATGGTGAGCAGCGCAGCGTGTTGTTGGAGCGGTTCCGCAATGACAAGCACGCCGTCCTGCTGGGCACGGATAGTTTTTGGCAGGGCGTGGACGTTCGCGGCGAGGCGCTTCGCAACGTGATCATTACTCGACTGCCGTTTGCCGTGCCCGACCGGCCGCTGATCGAGGCGCGGATGGATCGTATCAAGGCGCGGGGCGGCAACCCGTTTGCCGAGTACTCGCTGCCCGAGGCGATCCTGAGGTTCAAGCAGGGATTCGGCCGGCTCATCCGTTCGCACGCCGATACCGGCAGCGTCGTCGTTCTCGATAGCCGGATCGCCACCAGGCCGTACGGCAAGTTGTTCATCGCGGCACTGCCGGAATTGCCCGTGCGGTATACGGATCACCAACACGCGCCTTTACAGGATGACCATGATTGACAACGTGAGGCGCATTTTGGTTCTGTGCACGGCCAACCGCTGCCGATCGCAGATGGCCGAAGGCTGGCTGCGTTGTTTTGCCGGGTCGCGCCTTTCGGTATGCAGTGCCGGCACGGCGCCGAAACCATTGCACTCGTTGGCAATACGCGTCATGGCCGAAGCGGGCGTGGATATTGCAGATCAGGCCAGCCATCACGTCGACCATTATGCCGATCAGCCATTCCAGGTGGTGGTCACCGTGTGTGATGGGGTTGTCGAGGCCTGCCCGATATTTGCTCGGGCCGGGCGACTGGTGCACCAGCCGTTCGATGACCCGGATCGATCGGGGTTGCCCGATGCCGAGTTGATCGACCTGTTTCGCCGCGTGCGTGACGAGATTTGCGATTGGGCACGAGGGTTTGTCGTCGCCGAATGCGATGACGCCTCGACTACGGCGACGCCATGCGATGCCGGTTGACCAGGTGCCAGTTACGCAACACATCGATCTGGTCCGGGGCAACGTACTGCTTGGCGTCGATGGCAAGGGGGGGCGCTGTGCTCGGTAAATACCGGCGCAGCACCAACCACCAGCGGCGCCGGCCGAGCAAATCGATCAGATCAAACCGGGGTTGGCCGCGTGGATTGAGCAGATAGTCCAAGGCGGCAACGCGGTCGGCGTGCAGCATCGTTAGCAGGACGGTCGTCCGAGGCATCTGCGCTTTGGCCACCAGTTGCCCGGCCAAAGCTTCGCCGCCGGGCCAACGGCCCTGCATCCAAAGTCCCAGCCGGTAAACCTGTTTGACAGTCCACACGTCCTCTGCATCCTGCTTTTGCGAGAGCAACTCGGATTGTACGCCGGTCAGACCCGCCGTGACGGCGCCGCACATCTTCGCCCGATCATTGAAATCATTGAGCAACGACGCGACGAAATCATCGAGCACTGCGCCTTGGTAACGGTCGACGGCGACAACGCACGCCAGGTCACGTACTGCGGGGTCGTCGTTGATCAGAAACGGCCGCAGGTTCTCGGGCAGATCAGGCAACTTGTGCGGTATCTGCCGCGTGACGATGCCAGAGCCAACGCCGTCCTCAGCCAAGCCCAGCAGCCTAGCAAAGATCGTCGCGTGTCGTGCGACATCGCTGTTCGGATCTCGCGTTGCGGCGAGCGCCAGCACCCCAAACGGCTTGCCGTGGCTAGATATGGCCGCCAATTCCGCCACGGTGATCAGTGCGTTGTAACGCACGTCCGCCGTTTCGTCTTCGAGCAGGCGGCCCAGCAGCGCGGCGACGTTCGGCTGTTGCATCGAATCGCGCAGCTCGATGGCACGCTGGGCGGCCAGGATTCTCGCCTCCGCGTCGCCGTCGTTGGCAAGCATGTTCAGCCAGCGAAGGTACAAGTCGTCCGGCGCCGGCGGTCTGCGCCACTGGCCCGCCCGGCCCAACGCGGCAACGATCTGGACGAACAGGTCCGTATCGGCCCGACGCAACAAGGTCCACGAGCCGGCTAGCAGGGCAGGGTCCGTCCCGGCATGGCGGACCAGGTGGCTCAGTCCACGGCGACGTTCGGTCAAGTCGGAACTGGCCAGTCGGCCAAGCTGTTGCTGGCGATGAAAATAGGGCAGGCACAGCCAGGCCGCGACAAGTCCGATGACGGCCGCCAGAAGCAAGCTGGCGGCCAAGGTTGCGATTCGCGGTAAATGCCTGCGGGACATCATGAAGAGGATAGCTCGTTTCCGATACAATGAGGCGAGCAGGCTGCGGCTTGGCCGGTGGTTTTCGAAATTTTGCCGAATCGCAGGAATCCGGGCGCCAGACCGCCGCGTAAAATCTCACACGCGTCCGCCGGGTGGTTACAGGTAAGATTGTCTTGGAATCGGACCGATAAATCGTCAGGATCGGTCTGGTGGTGGAGCCAAAATAAAGACCGATGGCCTGGAGGCGAACCTTTCAACTACGAGCGAGGTTGCGATGAACGGATCAAGAATTCCGGTGGTGGCAGCACTGTTGATGGTTGCGATGATATCCGGTGGGTGCGGAGGGATATGGTGGCCTCGCAAGGTTCTCGACTCCACGGCGGTTCAGCGTTACAACTTCGAGATGGTCCTGGACGCGAAGCTGGTGCTTGAGGATACTACTCCCGACCAGCGTGGCCGGTGGGGCTTCCAAAAACCCGGCACCAACCAGTTGCTGGTGATCACCCGTATTACGTCATTGGCACGGGACAAGGATGGCGCGGCTGTCACAAGATTTGATAAGTTCGTCGAGCGCATGTGGGTTGTAATTCCGGTGGGCGCGCCAATGGGTTCGGCCCTGATCCTCGAAGACCTCGAGCAGCAATACCTGACCGGCTACGACGTCAATATTGGCGGCAATGGCTACTACCGTTATCCGTCGCGCTTGACAGGCAAGCTGACGCTGCTGGAACGCAAGGCGAATACGATAACAGTGAAGATTGACGCCTTGGTGGCGCCG
>CAUYYV010000164.1:0-7442 GCA_963577075.1 Phycisphaerae bacterium | reverse complement strand
GATCATCAAAGACGATGAGCTTTGGTTCTATTACCGCGGTGGCAGCATCAATGCCCGCAAACGTGATTGGCAATACGGCCTCGGGCTGGCGACGCTGCGCCGCGACGGGTTCGCTTCGCTCAACGCTGACGAAGACGGCGGGCTGGTCATTACGCGACCGTTTATCTTCGATGGTAATGGCAGCCTGTTCGTCAACGCAGACGTGGCTAACGACGGCGAGCTGCACATCGCGGTGGTCGATGAGGACACCGCCGAGGAGTTGGCGCACTTCGGCCGCGACGACAGCGTCGCGATCACGGGCGACGTGACGCGCAGCGCCGCCCGCTGGCGGCAGCGCGATTCACTGGCGGAACTGAAAGGCCGCTACGTCCGACTCGCCTTCCACCTGCGCAATGCCAAACTGTACTCGTTCTGGATCGAATGACGTTTAGCAGCGGTGTGGCGGCCCGCTTTCGGCGGCAACATCGACGGGCCCAAGAACACATGGCGATACGGCATGGGCCTGGCGACGCTGCGTAGCGACGGGTTCGCATCACTCAACGCCGACGAAGACGGCAGGCTGGCATTGCGAGGTATCGGGTAGCGGCGACGTGGCGACCCGCATTGCGCTTGTCGAGTCGTTACTTCCTGACCGAGTCGGCCAATCTCGCTCGCTTGATCAGGTTGGTGACGAGTTTGTCGAACCCGACCTTGAGTTGCCGCTTCATCTGGACCTTGGCGTTGAGCCCTACCACCAAGTCCACGTAGGTCGGGAGCACCAGCGTCTGCTCCAGCCGCTGGACCCGCACCGGCTGATCGATCGTGGCCAACAGCGCGTATCCGCGCTGATTCGGGCTCAGGTCATCCGTGGCGAGAATGGCGATCATCTGCAATCGCGGCGCGTCGGCGTCGGCGACGATCTCGAACCCGGCGTCCGACAATTCTTTGGCGCAGGCCGCGAGAATCTTCTGCTCGGTCATCCCCGCGCTACGCAGCTCGTCGGGCAGCGGCAGGGCAAAGCCGACGCTGATCCGATCGAGATCCGCGAGGCTGTACACCTGCGGGGGGATGGCGCGCTGCGGCGTCTCTTTAATCGGCGCCGACCATGCGACGACGGCGATCGTGAGCACCATGAGAAGAGTCATCACCTTGCCGGTTGCGCGTGTCCGCTTTCGCATGAGCATCACTCCTCGAAGTTAGGTTTTGCCAAAATCCGACGTTAACCAGCGCGTCCCATCTGAACTTCTGCCCGCGACCGTCACAGTGGGCTTCCATGATAGCTCCGCGCCCTGCCACTGCGGTCAGCCGCCCCTGCTTCCGCGGAGTTTGAGGATGGCGGTCGGCGTTCGCTGCGGTCCTGACATATTGGTGACCCCCATGCTGCAATCCGTGAAAAAAAGTGCGTCGCTGCGGGAACGGTCTTCCGCCACTGACTGCCAGGTATTTTACCCCCCTACCCTACCGCATCCGATTAAATCCATTGTCAGGGTTAACATTTTGTAAAGCACTGTACTATCATGTCATAGATTGACGGCCTGCGCCGTGGCGTCGGACAAACGAGGTGGCATGGCAGACGCTCCACAACTTAAACGCGAATTTGACCGCGATGGATATGCGGTCTTGCGCGGGTTTCTCCCCGGCGACGAATTGGAAAGGTTGCGGTCGCACACCGCGCGGTACGTCGAAAAGGTTGTGCCCACGCTCGACCGGACCGAGGCGATGTACGAGGACCGCAATCGTCGCGAAACGCTCAAGCACCTGCCACGCATGGAGGACCACGACCCGTATTTCTCAAGCCTGCTGCACAGCGATCGGCTGGTCGAGTTGGCCGAAGTACTGATGGGCGGGCCGGTTGTCCCTCAGAACGTGCAGTGGTTCAACAAAGCACCCGGCCAAAGCGAACCGACGCCGCCGCACCAGGACGGGTATTACTTCATGCTTGAGCCGAACGAGGCAGTGACCCTTTGGCTGGCATTGGACGACGTCGATGACGCCAACGGCTGCGTGCGTTATCTGCCGGGCACGCATCGGCTCGGCCTGCGCGAGCACACGCGCAGCAATGTCCTCGGTTTTTCGCAGGGCGTGGCTGGTTATGGTTCGCAAGACGAGGCGAGTGAAACTCCCATTCATGCCAAACCGGGCGACCTACTGGCCCATCACAGCCTGGCGATTCATTTGGCCGATGCCAACACCACGCCCGATCGGCAACGCCGAGCCATCAGCCTGGTTTACTATTCGCAGCGCGCACGAAAAGACAAGACAAAAACCGTTTCATATCAGCAGGATCTGCACGCTGACCTGGTCAACAAGGGTAGGCTCTGAATTTTTCGATTAGACAGCCGTGGCCGCATCGCAATGAATCTCTCGAACAACTGGCGTTGGAAGCGTATTCGCAAACCATGGCGTGCAGTTAAAGATACCACCGCAGTTTATGCGATGGGTGTTTGGTACAATCATCTATACTTGGGCACGCGTAATCTGATCGGCGGCGGCGGTCACGGCGATCCGTTGACGCGCGACTCGGAAGCGGTTGCATGGGACGTCAGGAACGATCGCGTTTCTGTCGAAGCGGCGCGCGAGCAGTACGGTGTGGTCGTTGACCGCGATTCATTTGTCGTGAACACGGACGCGACGTCTCAATTGCGGAAATCGACATCGGCAACCACCAATGCGGCATCGCCCCCCGAGCGAGACGACCATATCGCTCATCGAACAGTTGAGAAATAAGCGTCATGGATCAAGTTGAAGCCGAACAGCCGAGCATTTGGAAAACTGTGGCAAAGGTCGCCGCGGCGGCGGGTCTGACGGGAATCATCTGCTGCGCGGCCCCCGCCCTGCTGTTCATGCTCGGCCTCGCGGGCGGCGTCTGGGCGATCTCGTTCGCGGACTTCTTTTACGAGGGGTCGGGGGGCGTCGGCAAATGGATTCTCCGCGGCGTGGCGGTGGTGATCGGTCTCGTCGGGATCGTGATCTACAAGCGCAAGCAGGATCGGTGCTCGATCGATCCCAAGCGCAAACGCATGAACCTGATTCTGCTGAGCGCCCTGATCGCGGTCTTTGGGGTGGGATTGTTTCTCGCCATGGAACGCGCGAGCACCTGGTATTTCAACAAGTACATCGTCCCCGCCCAGGAGGCGGAACTGGTCGAGCAGTCGTCACGGTAAGTTGCCACCAGGTCGCAGCCATCATCCGCGCGTTCGTGGTGGACTCGAAGTTCGCCCTGGACCAGGGCTTTGACAGCTACGACGATGACTTCGACGCCAAACAAAAAGCCAAATCGAGGGATACCTCGCCGGCGATGAGGTCACCCGCAAAGCGATCCGATGGCTTGAAGAAAACCACGAGCAACGGTTTTTTCTTTTCCTTCATTACTATGACCCCCACGGTCCGTGCGAATCCCCTGAGCCGTTCGCCACGCAATTCATGAGCGACCCTTACAGCGGCGAGATCGCGTTTACCGATTCGAACGCGAATTTCACCTGTCGTGCAACTCGAACAATCGGGCGGCGTTGTCGTAAAAGATGCCCTCCACTGCGCTGTCGTCGAGGCGCTCGCCCCAGCAGGCCCACTTCAGGGCGCGAAGTTGCTCGAGCGGCGTCAGCACCGGCTTGATCTGCGAATGAAATTCGTTCCAGACCGGGCTCTTTTCGTACAGCCAGACGAAGGTGTCGTTGACGGGCGCGCACAGCCCGCGGTGGCCGCAGAAGTCGGTGCCGTACATGACCCGCTCGTGGCCCATGATCCGAAAAAGTGCGATATGGCTCATCGGTTCGCAGATCGCGCTGGTATCGAACCAAAGATTGTCCAGCCCTTTGAGTCGGGGCAGGCCCTCGAAATTGTGTCGCGGATTGTGGCCCCGCGCCGAGTGGGCCAGGATCAGTTTCATGTTCGGGTAGGTCCGACAGTAGTGACGGATCCAGTGAATATTGGAAGGGTCCGCGACCGCTCGCTTCTTGACCATGTGCAGGATGATGAACCATCCTTCCTCATGGGCGACGCGCACGTGCGCTTCGGGCAGGTAGGCGGGAATGTCGGCCTCCCAGGTCGGCTGCGGCCCGGCGAAGGTGTGGTAGCACTTGAGCCCGTGCAGGCCGAGTCGTCGCACCTCCTGCCGTACCCACTCGGGGTCGTCATCCGGAGTAATCAGGAACGAGCCTCGGCAGTTGCGGTCCTTTGCCGTCTGTTGGCTGGTCCACTCATTCGACGCGCACACCTCTTCGTGCGGCGTATTCGGCACGTCCACCCCCGTGATGAACAGCGATCCGCGAAGCCGATCCTGATGGACAAAACCGAGCATTTCATCGAGCTGCTCGTAGCCGAAAATTGCGCACAATTGCGGATTAACCCATTTGTGAAAGTCCGAGTGCCACACGTGGACATGTGCATCGAATATGTGATCGGGGATGAAGGACGCCAGCTCGCGCTCGAAAAACTCGCGATCTTCATCGCGCACTAGGGGTTGCTTTGTCGATTGGGACAAGTTCGTATTCCTTTCATCTATTGAGGATTTATCAAGATGACACACGGTATCGCACAGATGCGGCATCATTTGCACCGCGCTTGACTTTGTCTCTGCTGTTCAAGTGCCCAATTAAGGTCAGATCGACCGCGTCCGGTGGTTGTGCGAGTTGGCCATGTTAGCGGAGAAATCGAAGTCGTAGGCCTCGAACGGGCTCATGCTCATGATCACTCAGCGCCCGTGCGCACGACTGCCAGGTGAATTTTCCCTGCTCTCGGCGCAGCAGATGATCGAGCCGCGCCGCCCGCGCCACCGACTGGGCCTGCCGGTCTGCGAAATCCTCCTCGGCCGACAGATCGGCACTCACCGCGTGAGTGGCGTGCGTGATGACGTGCTCGATCGATCCCAAGCGCAAACGCATGAACCTGATTCTGCTGAGCACCCTGATCGCGGTCTTCGGGGTGGGATTGTTTCTCGCCCTGGAACGCGCGAGCACCTGGTATTTCAACAAGTACATCGTCCCCGCCCAGGAGGCGGAACTGGTCGAGCAGTCGTCACGGTAAGTTGCCACCAGGTCGCAGCCCGAACTCTCGCGTTGATGGGGATATCTGGTATGGTGGCGGACATGGATCCAAGGGTTACCGCATCAGACTACGACGAAATTGAAAAGCTGATCTCCAGCGAAGACAGCCCCGTAGGGATCGACGCCAAGAAGACGCACGTCATCATCATCCAAAAGCTGCTGCAGATCGAGCAGCGGCTTGAAAGGCTCGAGCGCCCGGTCGCCCGCGAAGACACTTGACCAGTTCGAGCGGCCCGTGTGTGTGCACTACCTCTCTCGTCCACGCAGCAGCATCGGGAGCACACCATGGCGTTGGAACCGGCGCTGATCGAACAATTACGCGAATTTGACACGCCCATGATCGCCGAGTCACTGCTGGCGCCGGGTTGCAACGACAATTACAGTATTACATGGGCGGCGACGTGAGGCTGTTGATCAGGGCGCCCGAGCCGATGGTGGGCATGGCCCTGACAATGGTTGTCGACACCAGCACGCGGGTATGTCACGCACCTGCCTATTGAGAGGGTGCCGATCGTGCGAGAAATCAAGGAATCAGACAAGGGATGTCTAATTGGTTGGTTTGCGCGAATTATCGAAGGCCTATCATCCTTGGGTACACGCTTGGGCACACGCGAAGATGCTTCACCTCCCCTACCTTATCGCGGAAAAAATTACCTCTTCACGAAAGGGGAGCGAGCATATTACGATGTCCTTTCCAAGGCTATCCCGGAAGGCTATCTCATCTTTGCGAAAGTACGTCTGGCCGATCTGGTCTTCCTCCCCAAGGGCACGCAACGACGGATGCACTTTTTCAATCGTGTCAGCAGCAAGCACGTGGACTTTGTGATATGTGACACACAAATGGTGGGGCCGAAACTGGTAATCGAACTCGATGATCGGTCTCATCAGCGATCCGACCGCGTAGCTCGCGACGCTTTTGTGGACGAGGTATTGCGAAAGGCCAATATCCCCATTCTTCATGTAAAGGCGGCTCAGGCATACCAGCAGCAACAGGTGGCGTCGGCGGTATCGGCATCTCTTTTGCAACCAATCCGACGTAGATCGATATCTTTTCGACAAAGAACACCTTGAACAACGATCAAGATGTGTTCGTTTCTTATGAATTTAGTGCCGGATTTGATGCGTTCAACCTTTGACGAAGAACGGCTGCGTCCACGCGAATGATTCGCCTGTACCCCAGCACTCAAAACGCACATATTGCACGCCGCTAGGCACTTGATAGGTGATCCCGCTGTCATCGACGGTTGCAACGCGCCGCCCGTTCTCCTTGACGCCGACGATACGAGCGGCGTTCTCCGTTTCGATGCGAATGGTGGCGCCTTTCACCTGAATCCTGTTAATCACAACGCCGGTGGACGCATAGAACCGCCCCATCCGCAGTGCATCGAGCACCGCTTTCGCCGACCGATCCTTTGTGTACACCATGTTCCAGCCCTGCTCAACGTCCTCGTCACTGTGACTGTCGTCATTGGCAAAACCCCAGATTCTCCGCCCCTGCGTTAGTAGCTGATCCCACTTGTTAGTGCAGTATCGCGTCCCCTTGAGGCGGCCGATCAGGCCGTTGAAAATCTCGATGCCCACATAACCGATCCACTCCTGCAATTGCTCGACAGTCGTATCGTCAAACTTGGCCATCCAGTTCGGATGGGCGATGACCGCCATCCCCTTGCTGTCGTTGATCAGGTTGAGCGCTTCCTGCCGAATGGGCAGAGGTTCAACAAGGCGACTACCGTCGAGGTGCACGATGTGCGGCCCATTGGCCGAAATCTCATTACCGTTAATTAGCACCAGTCCCTTGGCGTCCCATTTCCTGTAATCTTTAGACGTCGATTGGACGTCATGATCGGTAATGGCGAGAAAGTCGTAACCGCGCTTCGCATAGTCATTAATCGTGCGCTGTGGTGTCCGGCTGCCATCGCTTACCGTGGTATGCGCGTGCAGATTGCCGCGGAGCCACTTCCCGCCCGTGAGACTGCGATATGGGTGATCGATCTTCACCATCGTTGATCCTTTGTGTGTACCGACTATCGGGTTGCGTTAGCGCCCATGCTCTGCCTCACCCCCTGCGTCATTATCCTCTACCTGCTCGCGCTCCCCAGGTGACCTTAGACGGAAACCGTCTCCCCGTGGCTATGCGGGGGCAGCGGCCAGGGTCTGCGGCGTCCCGGACGGCAAATGCGGCAGGGTGGCACATATGTGACAAGAATTCCGCAAATCCATGTACATCAGACGACATGACATTTAGATACCTTCATGAGGGCCAGAACAGGAAGCGTAAAAGCTTTTCAAATGCTTGCTTGTACGTCATTTTACAATATCCGCGGCGGGGCTCGAACCTGCAACCTTCGGCTTCGGAGGCCGACGCTCTATCCAATTGAGCTACGCGGACGTCTTTGTCGCACATGTTAGCACCGGTTCGCG
>CAUYYV010000163.1:0-7446 GCA_963577075.1 Phycisphaerae bacterium | reverse complement strand
GCGGAGTTGGGCATCGGTATGCTGATCGGATTTGGTGCCTCCCTGCCGCTGATGGGTATGCAGTTAGGTGGTCGCATGATCGCCCAACAGATGGGACTCGGTTTGGCCGAGGTGTTCAGCCCGGGCGAGCAGCAGGCGGGCATCATCAGCCAATTGATGTTCCTGTTTGCCCTGCTGGCATTTCTCATGGTCGATGGGCACCTGGTGCTGCTGGGCACGCTGATCGATTGCTTTCACACGGTGCCGCCGGGCGGGTTCCGCGTAGATCAACGAGTCATGGACCTGATTTTAGGGCTGCTTTCTTCGATGCTGCACCTGGCGATCCGCGTGGCCGGACCGCTGCTGTGCCTGGTTTTTCTCCAGAGCGTGGCGATGGGGTTCATCGGCAGGACGGTGCCCCAGATGAATATTCTCAGCATCGGGTTTGTCGTGCGCATCTTCGTTGGTGTGATGATTCTGATCGCCGCGATGCAGACAAAAACGGGTGTCATGGTCGATGCCATCTGGCACGGACTTGAATCGGTCACGAGTTTTTTTGGCAGCGGCTCGTAACGGATTAGCGCATGGCGGAAAACGATTTTGAGAAGACCGAAGCTCCGACGCCGCGCCGCCGCCAGGAGGCGCGTCAGGAGGGTAACGTGACGCGCAGTGCCGATCTGTCGGCGGCGTGTGTCCTGCTGGGCGCGGTGCTCATGTTGTACCTGTGGGGTCGCCATCTCAGCGACGCCATGGAAATCACGTTGCGGCGCATGCTTTCGGTCGATCCAGGATCCAACCCGACGCGCGGGGGGGATCTCGGGTCGATAATGGCGTTTGGCGGCCGCGTCATGGCCGACGCCGTGGTGCCGTTCATGTTGGTCATTACCGCGGTCGCATTGGTCGCCACCATCGGCCAGGTCGGACTTCTTTGGTCGAACAAGCCGCTGCAGCCCGACCTGGCCCGCCTCGCCCCGCTGCGCGGGCTGCGCAATCTGGTAGACGTTCGCGCGGGTGTGCGCCTGGCGATGAGCATGGCGAAGATCGTCGTGATTGCGCTGCTGGCCGTGCTGGTGATCATGCGGGACCTATCGCGTATCGTCATGCTGTCCGAACTGGAGATCCGCCCGATGTTCGGTGCGGCGGCCATGATGGTCTTCTGGCTGGCGCTGAAGCTTGTCCTGTTGCTGATCGTGTTGGCCGTGATTGATTACGCTTTTCAGCGCTGGAAACGTGAGCGCGATCTGAAGATGACCAAGCATGACGTCAAGGAGGAGATGAAACGCATGGACGGTGACCCGCTGATCAAGCAGCGTCGCTCACGCGTGGCGCGGCAACTGGCGCTGCAGCGTATCGGGCAGGCCGTACCCAACGCCGACATGATCGTGACCAATCCGACGCATTATGCCGTTGCCCTGCGGTACGATTCGGCGACCATGACCGCACCCAAGGTGGTTGCCAAGGGCGCCGACTACCTGGCGATGCGCATCCGACAGTTGGCGATGATTCACGGCGTGCCCATGGTCGAGCGCCGCGAGTTGGCGCAGGCGATGTACAAGACGGTCGGCGTGGGACAGGAGGTGCCGCCGCAGTTTTACGGCGCGGTGGCCGAGATCCTGGCGTACGTGTATCGCCTCGGCGGACGGCGCAGCGCGTAAGCCGGTGCGGACGGCGACCGAGGGGGATCGCCTGATATAGGTTCGAGTGTCACGGACGATACCATGGCCGAAGTACCCGACAGATTGACCATCCCCGACTGGGTGAACCGGATCACCCAGTACAAGTCATTTTTCGTGCCGGTCGCGTTCGTCTCCCTGCTGGCGGTGATCGTCGTGCCGCTGCACCCGGTGGTGATGGACCTGCTGATTAGCGCGAACCTGGCATTGGCGGCGGTGATTCTGCTGACGACCCTGTTCGTCCAAAGGCCTCTCGATTTTTCCGTTTTCCCGTCGCTGTTACTCGGAACGACGCTGGTACGCTTGGTGCTGAACATCGCGTCGACGCGCCTGATCCTGACTGCCGATGCCGACAGTCCCGAGAAAGCCGGTGCAGTGGCGGGCCGGGTGATCGAGGCGTTCAGCTCGTTCGTTGCCGGCCATTCGCTGGTCGTCGGGTTCGTTCTCTTTGTCATTCTGATCATCGTGCAGTTCGTCGTGATCACGAAGGGCGCAACGCGGATCAGCGAGGTCGCAGCGCGGTTCATGCTAGACGCGATGCCCGGCAAGCAGATGGCGATCGACGCGGACCTGAACGCCGGGATGATCAACGAGGAGCAGGCGCGCAGCCGCCGCGCCGAAATCGCGCAGGAGGCCGATTTCTACGGCGCCATGGACGGTGCGTCCAAGTTCATCCGGGGTGACGCCATCGCGGGCATTGTCATAACGTTGGTGAACATTATTGGTGGCTTCGCCGTTGGCGTGTTCGAGAAGGGCTGGCCCCTGGCTGATTCTTTTGCCACGTTTACCCGATTGACGATCGGTGACGGGCTGGTCAGTCAGCTGCCGTCGTTCATCATTTCGCTGGCCGCTGGTTTGATCGTGACGCGATCGAGTGGGCGATCTGATCTGGGAACCGACCTGTCGACCCAACTGACGCGCAACTGGAAAGTGATGGCGATCACCTGCGCGTTTCTCACAATGATGGCGGTGACGGGATTGCCGCCTGTGCCGATGTTGATACTCGCCGCGATCACCGGGTTCACCGGCTGGCATATTCATGCGGGCAACAAGCGCCGCACGGTTGCCGAAAACCAGGCCAACCGCAAGACACAGACCGCTCCAACCTCCGTCGAGCAGATGCTTCACGTTGATACGCTCGAACTGGAGATCGGTTATGCCCTGGTGAAACTCATCGATGCCTCGCAGGGCGGCGATCTGCTCGATCGGATCAGCATGATCCGCCGACAACTCGCCGGCGATATGGGTATGGTCATGCCCCCCGTGCGAATCCGCGACAACATGCAACTGCAGCCCAACGATTATCACGTCAAGATCCGCGGCAATTCCGTCGCCCAGGGCGTGGCGTATCCGGGCAAGTTTCTAGCGATGGACAGCGGCCTGGCCGCGCCCAACGCCGCACCGCTGCCGGGTATCAAGACACGCGAGCCGGCGTTCAATCTCGACGCGACCTGGATCGAGTCCGGACAGAAACAGCGAGCCGAATCGCTCAACTACACCGTCGTCGACGCCGTCAGCGTCATCGCCACGCACCTGACCGAACTCGTCAAGGCTCACGCCCACGAATTGCTGACCCGCGAGGAGACCAACAACCTGATCGTGCAGCTACGCGAAAAAGCGCCCAAGCTGGCTGACGAAGTGCTCGGCACTTCGGGCAGCAACGATGCGCCGATGGTCAAGCCCGGTGAGCTGCAAAAAGTGTTGCAGAACCTGCTGCGCGAGCGCGTGCCCATTCGTGACCTGGAAACCATTGTCGAAACGCTTGGTGACTGGGTCGGCCGGACTAAAGATGTTGACGTTCTTACCGAGTACTCGCGCAATGCGCTGCGGCGAACCATTTGTAACCAGTACGTGCAGATGCCCGTCAAAGATGAGTTCAATGAGCAGACACCGCCGGCTCCGAAGCTGTTTTGCGTCAGCCTGGATCCGGCGCTTGAGGATCAGATTACCGCGTTTATTGATCGAGGCGGCGATGGCACGACCATGTCCATGCCGCCCGCCGTGGCCGAGCCCATCACCACGGCGATCATTGGACAATTGCAGCAACTGATCCAGGCCGGTCATCAGCCGGTCGTGCTCGCATCACCGCAGGTGCGCGGGCAGGTCCGGCGCATGATCGAGCCGCACCTGCCCGTCGCCGCCGTGATTGGGTACAACGAAGTGGGCAAGGGTGTGGAAGTTGAATCGTTGGGGCTGGTGCAGCTCGAAGCTGAGCAGACAGACAACACCGAGTTACAAGGAGCCGCTCATTGAACATTAAAACCATCACCGCATCTACGATGGCCGACGCACTGGCGCTGGTCAGGCGGCAGTTTGGCGTTGACGCCGTCGTATTGCATACCCGCACGTACCGTCGAGGCGGCATCATGGGTCTGGGCGCCCGCGCCGTCGTGGAGGTGACCGCGGCGGACGGCCGCGAATTGGGGCGGGCCCGGCGGCGGCGGGCCACGCCGACGGTGGGGACGACCAGGCCTGTCACCAAGACATCATGGACAGCGAAGCGGGGCACCTCCGCGCCCCCACGTGATACCGACGGGGCGGCCGGCGACCTGATTCGTCGCACCTACGCCGCCGCGCACGAGGAAATGGCACAGCAGCAGGCCGAAACGCCGGTCAGCCCGTCCGGACAGATGGCGCACGATGCAGAACAGTTGGCCGATGAGATGCGCGCGGTCAAACGAATGGTGGCGCGTATGATGAACCGCCAGCAGATGCGCCACGGCCCGGACACCGCAACGAAGGATGTGCCCGATGTGTTGTTTGATCAATATTTGGCGATGCTCAAGCAGGAAGTAGCCGAGGAGTTGGCGGCGGAGATTGTTGAACAGGTGCGCGCCGATTTGAACGAAGATGAAATCCACGATAGCGATTTGGTACAGCGTGCCTTGAGCACGCACATCGCCGATCTTGTGCCGACCGAAGATCACACCATCGGGGGAACAACCACGGATGATGGTCGCCCTCGCACCATCATGCTGATCGGGCCGACCGGCGTGGGCAAGACCACCACGATCGCCAAGCTCGCGGCCAACTTCAAGCTCAAGCAGAAGTGCAGTGTCAGCCTCGTGACCCTGGATACCTATCGCATCGCCGCGGTGGATCAGTTGCAGACGTACGCCGATATTCTCGGCGTGACGCTGCACGTGGTGACCAATCCGCAGGAGATGCTCGAAGTTGATGCCCGCTGCCGTTCCAGCCAGGTGGTGCTGATCGACACCGCCGGCCGCAGCCAGCGGGATGATCCGAAGCTCGAGCAACTGGCGTCGTTTGTCAAAGCTGCGCGCCCGCACGAGGTGCACCTGGTCCTGTCGGCGACCTGCACGCAGAAGGTGCTGCTTGATACCGTTGAGCGGTTCAGCATAATTCCCATTGACCGCATCATATTCACGAAGCTGGATGAGGCGGTCAGCTTCGGTGTTCTGCTCAATGTTGTTCGAAAGGTTAACAAGTGCCTCAGCTACGTGACGACGGGTCAGGAAGTGCCTCACCAGATTGAACCGGGCCGTGCCGACCGGCTGGCGGCCTTGGTTCTGGGCCACCAGTCGGTGGGGGCCGTCGGGTCCGAGCAGGCAAGGAATGAGGCCCGATGATCGTCGACCAGGCTCAGACATTACGCACGCTCATGATGAAATCGGCACCAACCCCGGCGTCGCCCGGGGTCGCGGTGACCGGTCGGGCCCGGCTCGTGGCGGTGATCAGCGGCAAGGGGGGCGTCGGTAAGACCAATGTGGCAGTGAACTTAGCTGTGTGCATGGCCTCGTTGGGCCGACGTGTCGTCCTGCTTGACGCTGATTTGGGCACCGCCAACGCGGACGTGCTGTGCGACTTGACGCCGTCGCGGACGCTGGCCCACGTTGTCGCCGGGGGGTGCGGACTCGATGACGTCATGATCGAGGCGCCGGGGGGCTTTCAACTCGTGGCCGGGGCCTCTGGCCTAGCCCAAATGGCCGCGCTTGGGCAGGTCCAAAGGCAGAAAATCGTCGAACAGGTCCACCAACTGGAGCATAGTTGTGATCTGGTCCTCATTGATACCGGGGCCGGCATTGGCCCCAATGTGTTGGGCTTCGCGGGCAGCGCCGATCAGCTGCTGGTGGTCACTACGCCGGATCCAACGGCAATTACGGATGCCTATGCGGCCATCAAGACGGTTCATCGCATCCGTAAAGACGCAGATGTTAGGGTTTTGGTAAACATGGTGCGTGATCCTGAAGAAGCAGAGGCGGTATTTGATCGCATCGACACCGTTTGCCGGAAATTTCTCGATTTGACTATTTTTTATGCCGGCCACCTGCTGCATGATGCGGTAGTCGCCGCCGCGGTGCGGGAACGTGTGCCGTTTGTGCTGTCCCGTCCGCATTGTGAAGCGAGCGACTGTATCAGTCAGTTGGCGCATCGTATGGACTGTCAGGCTCGTGAACCACGCGGTGATGGGCTTTGGAGCCGGGTGGCCGGCTGGATCGACGGATAAGAAAAATATAAATTTTTTTACAATCCCCTTCACAGGCGATCAGGAACACGTTAATATTCGTGTCAACGGATTGATTTCGACCGAGCAAAGGAGTGCTCGATCCATCGTCGCACGTGTTATTGCAACCTGCTTTGCGCTCATCTGTTTTGCTGCTGCGCTCGTGGCGGGTTATGCGGCGGGCAATGAAACCTTCGACATCATATGGCGCGCGACCGTAGCGATGATCCTCTGCTGGTTTTTCGGTCGTGGTATCGGAGCCATTGCGCAGCGCGCGATCGACGAACACATCGAGCAGTACAAACAAACCAATCCCATTCCGGCTGATGATCAGGTTCAGTCAGACCAGGATGGGCAGATAAAATCCAACGATGGCGCCGACCTCGCCGCGCAGGAACCGGTCGGTCAACAGGTGATTCTCGATCAAGTGGTAGCAACGCCTACCACGGGGACATAATCCCGCAGTGAGGCCGAATGTGTTTCGCCCGACACGGAAGTGATCTGCGGGCGAGTGCCGGTCAAGGAGTAGACCATGGGCAAAATGAAGACCACGTCCACCGTGCGGCCACGTCAACAGGATGAAAAGGATATAAAGCAGATATGGATCAAGTTCAAGAAAAGAAGCACTGAGAAAGTACGCAACCAGTTGATGGAGCGGTTCCTGCCGCTTGTCAAATACAATGCCGAGCGCATCCATGCCAAACTGCCCGACGAAGTGGACGTCGATGATTTGATGAGTGCCGGCATCTTCGGGTTGATGGATGCGATCGCCGCGTTTGACCTCGAACGCGGTGTCAAGTTTGAAACGTATTGTGCGCCGCGCATCCGCGGCGCAATCCTCGACGAACTACGCGCCATGGATTGGGTGCCGCGCCTGGTTCGGTCGCGATCCAGCCAGGTCGATGCGGCGCGCAAGAGCTTGGAAATGAATATGGGTCGTAAGGCCACCGACGATGAGATCGCCAAGCGGCTGAATCTCAGCGCCGAGGAGTACGGCAAGATTCGCAAGGATGCCGGCGCCGTCGGCGTCGTGTCGCTGAGCAGAAAATGGTACGAGACCGACTCCAACAAGGACGTGCGTGAGATCGACGTGCTCGAAGATCCCAGGCAGATCAACCCGCTGAAGATCGTGCAGCGGCGTGACCTCAAAGAGTTGATCATCCAGGGACTCAGCCGTGCCGAGCGATTGATCGTAGTCCTTTATTATTACGAGCAGATGACGATGAAGGAGATCGGCGTCACGCTCGACCTGTCCGAGTCACGCGTTAGCCAGATGCACTCGTCCATTCTCGCAAGGCTCAAGGCGCAACTCAATCACCGCAGCAAAGA
>CAUYYV010000162.1:0-7458 GCA_963577075.1 Phycisphaerae bacterium | reverse complement strand
TACCGGCTGTACTCGGTGCAGGCGTCGAAGAGCGCGTTGATATTCTTGGCCGTCACATCGGGTAGACAGTCCAACAGTACGCTGCTGCAATGCAGTGGTCATCCGCCAGTTCAGTATTTTGTTCGACAGGTCGAGCGTTTGTCGCGGACGAGTTTGCCGCTGTGGTAGATGCCTGCCAAAGCACGGTCACGCCAGTCGGCGGAGGCATCGTAGAGTTTCGCCCTGGTGTCGACGGTCGTGTAAAGGATGCCGGCGACGTTGCGGCGCAGCCGCCCGGTGATGTTGCCGTCGGGGCGAACGAAGAAGCTGGGCCACTGGCTTTCGCGCGCCGATGTGTTGTTGGCGCTGATCCACATGTTGTTGTTGGCGGCGTAGGCCTGCATGGTCGCGGGCACGGCGATCGCGTGGATGTTGCTGAACTTGCGCAGATGGGCTTTGGTCGTGTGGCCGTTGTGATACGAGAACAACAGCAGTTGCACGCCGCGACGCTTGTATTCGCGGACAAGTTCGTCGTAGCGAAAATCGTGACAGATCAATACGCCGCAGCGGATGCCGCGGATGGTAAATACACAGAAATGATCGCCCGGGCTGTAGTTTTTCAGGTCGCCGCTGAGTCCCCGTCGATCGCCCGTGCAGAACATCTTGTCGTACCGGTCGATAATGCGGCCGCGGTCGTTGATGACGTAGACGCTGTTGTGCGGCTTGTGCCTGCCGGTGAGCCGATGGCTGGAGCCGAGGATCACCCAGACCTTCAGCTTGCGGGCGTGGTCCATGATCTGTTGCGTACAGGCGTCGAGCAGGTCCCAGTCGTAGCCGCGAAAGGAACCGAACTCGAGGCTGGCGTAACCGGACAGGGCCGTCTCGGGGAAATGGACGACGACGGCACCGCATTTTTTCGATGCGGTCATTTGTCTGAGCACGTAATCACGGTTGCGCTCGACGTTGCCGTCTATGGGGAACTGACAGGTGGCGATCTTGAGTTTCATGGCCGAGATTGTAGCAGGGTACAGCGATCGCAATTATTGAAGGAGTACGGATCGAGGCCCGCTACCAAACGGCCGTGTGGTCAGACCCAGATTTTGACGTTTTTGTCTTGCAGCAGGCTCAACAAGTATTCGCCGTATGAGTTCTGCTTGAGTTGATCGGCCAGCTTTTCCAACTGGCCCGCATCGATAAAGCCCATGCGAAAGGCGATCTCTTCCGGACAGGAGATCATCAGGCCCTGCCGCTGCTCGATGGCCTGTACGAACACCTGCGCCTGCAGCAGCGACTCGTGCGTGCCGGCATCGAGCCAGGCGAACCCACGGCTCCAGAGCTTGACCTGCAAATCGCCCCGCTCGAGATACACGCGGTTCAGGTCGGTGATCTCAAGTTCTCCGCGCGGCGACGACTCAAGCGACTCGGCGATGCTGACCACGTCCCGGTCGTAGATGTACAAGCCCGGCACGGCGAAGTTGCTTCTGGGCTGCTGCGGTTTTTCCTCGATCGACAGGACACGCATGTCCGCGTCGAACTCGACGACGCCGTACCGATGCGGATCGCGCACGGGGTAGCCGAAGATCATCGCCCCCTCAGTCAGTTGCGACGCTTCGCGCAACTGTTTGCGCAGACCGCTTCCGTAGAAAATGTTGTCGCCCAGGATCAGGCACACCGGTTGGCCCGCGATGAAGCTCGTATCCAGCAGGAATGCCTGGGCGAGGCCCCTGGGCTCGGGCTGCTCGACGTACGAAAACGACATGCCCCATTGCGAGCCGTCGCCGAACAACCGGCGGTAAAGCGGCAGATCCTGCGGCGTACTGATCAGAAGCACTTGACGAATGCCCGCGAGCATCAACACCGACAACGGGTAATAGATCATCGGCTTGTTGTAAACGGGCAGAAGTTGCTTGCTGACCGCCATGGTCAGCGGATACAACCGCGTGCCGAGTCCGCCCGCGAGAATGATGCCCTTCATGGTGTTTGCCTCGGATCGAGCCTGTCAAAGCATACCCGGTGATTCGCGTAAATAAAGTCTGCCGTCCCAGGCAGGCTGACCGAGCTTGCAACGTTGGTTCCACGCTACCTTGCTCGCGTCACGCGGGCTGGTCGAGCCTGTATAGCTTGATCTTTTTGTAGAGCGTGGTGCGATTGATAGCCAGCTCGTGTGCGGTGACCTGGCGGTTCCAACTGTTAGCTTCGAGCGCTGCGAGAATGATCTGGCGTTCAGGATCTTCCATGGCCTTGACCAGCGGCATGGGGTTCCAGCCGCCCTCGAGCGCGGTGATGGCAAGCCGCCCGCCGGCCGACCCGTTGCCGCCCGACGGCGACGACCCGGCGGTGTGCAGGTGTTCTGGCAGATCGTCGACGTCGATCATCGGGCTGCGGCTGAGCACGACGGCACGCTCGACAACGTTCTCCAGCTCACGCACGTTGCCAGGCCAGTGATACTGCGCCAGCAATTGCATCGCCTGTTCGCTGAACCGGCGGTTCTTGCCCATCTCGGAGGCGAACTTGTCGAGAAAAGTATCGACCAGCATGGGGATGTCGCTGAGCCGGTCGGCCAGTTGGGGCATCTGGATGTTCACCACGTTGATGCGGTAATACAGGTCTTCACGGAACCGATCATTGGCTACCAGTTCGCCCAGCGGCTCGTTGGTCGCCAGCACGAAGCGAACGTCCACCTGCGTCGTTTCCGAGGATCCGACGGGCTCGAACTGCTTTTCCTGCAACACGCGCAGCATCTTGAGCTGCAACGCGGGGGTGGCGCTGTTGATCTCATCGATAAACAGGGTGCCGCCATCAGCGCCAAGGATCTTGCCCGGCTTGTCGGAGTCGGCGCCGGTGAACGCGCCCTTGGCGTGGCCGAACAATTCGCTTTCGAGCAGCGTCTCGGGGATCGCGCCACAGGAAAAGGTGACAAACGGTTCCGCTCGGCGGGGGCTTTGCGTATGAATGGCGCGGGCGACCATCGACTTGCCCGTCCCGCTCTCGCCCTCGATCAGCACGGTTGTCTTGCTCTCGGCGACGGCCTCGATCAGGTCATATATCTTCTGCATGCGGTAGTTCGACCCGACAAGATTTTCCAGGCCGAACCGCTCGTGCAACTGGGCGCGTAGTGTCTTGTTCTCGGCCAGCAGCGTGTGCTGCTGCACGGCCTTGCCAACCACGATGCGAAGCTCGTCCTCGACCACCGGCTTGGTCAGATAATCGACCGCGCCGAGCTTGACCGTCTCGACGGCTGACTGGATCTTGCCAAACCCGGTGATCACGATGACCGCTACCGACTCGTGCTTGCGCCGGATGGCCTTGAGCAGACCCAGCCCGTCGTGGCGAGGCATGTTCATGTCGGTGATGACCAGGGCAAACGCCAACTCATCGCCGCCGCCGGCATGATCGAGCAGGTCCAGCGCCTCGTTGCCGTCGCCGGCAGTCGCGGTCAGGTAGCCCTCGCGGCCGAGGAACTCGGCGATCGATTCGGCGACGACCGGGTCGTCGTCCACGATCAGGATACGCATCTTTCGTGGCATCGTGCGGTCTCTACCGTTCGGTGTCGTGCAGGGCGGCAACGGGAAAGGCGAGGCTCAACTCGGTACCGCCGTCGGGCCGGTTTTGCATCTCCAGGCTGCCCTGCAGCGCGTAGGCGACGTTGCGTGACAACGACAGTCCCAGGCCGTGACCGCCCGATTTCGTGGTCATGCCGAATCGGAATCGTCCGTGCTCGTCGAGCAGTGATTCGTCGAGCCCGGGCCCGGTGTCAAGCACGGCGATGCTGACCCGGTCTGTCTCGACATCAGCGCGCACCTCGACCATGAGCGGCCTCGCCCCCGCCTCACGCCAATGGGCACCGATCGCTTCGATGCTGTTGCGCACGCCGTTGGCAATGACGGGATAAATCGGACCGGCTGGCAGAGCTGCCGCCGCGTCGCTGATCGAGACTCGCAATTCGACCCCGATCGCCTCGGCTGCGGGACGCAACAGACGCAATGCGTGATCGATCGCTTCGCCCATGCTGTGGCTGTGCTGCCGCCACTGCCCGGCGGCGATGCGCTGGCTCATCCAATTGCGAAGCAGATCGGTCATCTGCCGCATCGCATGGCTAACCGTGTCGAGCCTGGCAATCGGGTCGTCGCAGTCGCCGTGGCAGGCGATATCGGGTGCGGCGTCGCGTAGCGAGGTAATCGCCAGATGAAGATTGCGCATCGAGGCATCCAGCAGGTTCGCCAGTTCGTGCGCCAAGCCGGCGGGCGAGTCCGCCCCGCTGATAAGGTTGAATACATCACCGCTACCGGACGGATCAACGTCCGGTACGTCGGGCTGGTTGTGGCGTGGGCGCGACATCTGGGGCTTGTCATCGACCGATCCGAGGGGACGATTCAGTCACTGTCGAGGGTGGGCAACATTTTTGTAAATGGAAAATGGTGTTCTAAAGCATCGCGATGATGTACTTATAAATGTACTTCAACTGTTCGAGTCGACCGGTGGCGCAGACTCGTCGGGCGTGTTGGTGTGCTTGCCCGCATCGTCGTCAACTGCACCGGGTGCCGCGATTGGAATCCCAGGCAACGGTTTCCCAGAATGCGGCGTGCTGCTCGCCATCGGGCAGGCGGATGCTGCACCGCCTTTCTCCGGCCGCAAACAGCTTCATCAGGGCCTTATCCAGCATCTGCCGGGCCAGCAGTGCGGTGCGGTGGGTCTTGCTGATGATGACGTGGTGACGGTAGCCACCGTGATCCCGTGCGCACAGCACGACACCAATGATTTTTCCCTCATGTTGCGCCGCGACGCTGAGCCAGGCATGACGGCCGAGCAAGGCGGCCGCATCGGGGTGATCGTCCCCGGCATCGCTTGGCCAGAGAGCAAGCACCTGTTCGTGCTCGTCGGGGCGTAGCTCGCGAATTTCAATGGACACGGACGCTTTCTCCACACCGCGACCGCTGTGCAGTGGCCGGGCATTGGAGATTATCGACCGCTTCAGCCAATCGATTCAGCGCAAAATGCGAGGCAATCCCCACCTCTAAACGAAGAAAATGCTTTTATAGACTGACGGCGTCGGCATCACGGTCCGATAGCATGCCTCCGTCCGCCCGCTGGCGCACGCTGCCATCGCGCTTCCACGACCGCTCGCAACGTGGCTCATCGCGAAGATCGAGCACTTCCAGATGATCGGCGCCGTTGACGAGGATGAACCGGCTGACGCCACACAGGTCCGCAAGATCGATCGGGTCGAAACGCTTTAGAGAGTCGAGCAACACGGTCAACTCGATACCCATGTCCAGCGGGTTGTCGATGCCACGCCGCTGGCGGGTATCCTCGATAGCCTTGAGCCATTGGTCGCGGCGTGTCATCAGCGAAGGCCAGTCGGGGTCAATCGGGATTTGTCGCATGCAATCGACATCACCGAACATCTTGAGATGTATGCTTTCGACATCATCGCCCTCGAGGGCATGCCACGCCTGTT
The DNA here is from genome assembly GCA_963577075.1 of Phycisphaerae bacterium. Lineage (GTDB taxonomy): Bacteria > Planctomycetota > Phycisphaerae > Phycisphaerales > Phycisphaeraceae > CAUYYV01. The sequence goes on along the minus strand of CAUYYV010000162.1, from coordinate 2,021 downwards.
CGACTGTGTGCGGCAGGATGGGCGCGAGCAGGCGGACAAGCGTGGTCGCGATGCGGTAAAGTGTCGTCTGTGTTCGGCGCCGGCGCCGGCTGTCGAACCTGTCGCAATACAACCGATCCTTCACCGCCGCCAGGTAAACGGCCGACATGGTGTCATTGCAGAAATTAAAGATCGCCTCATGCGCCTTGCGAAAATCGAATCGCTCGTAGGCCGCCAGCACCACATCCGACAGATCGATGATCGCTTTCGTCGCCCAGGCATCGATGCTTGATGCATCGTCGTCCTCGAAGCGCACCTTATCGCGATCAAACGCAAAATCGCCCAAGTTGCCGAGAATAAATCGCAGCGTGTTGCGCACCTTGCGATACTCTTCGCCGGCGAGCTCAAAAAACTTATGGTCTACCTTGATGTCATTTTCCGTGTTCAACGAGCTGACCCACCATCGGCATACGTCAGCGCCGAAGTCCTTGAGAAGATCCTCGACCTTCAGCGCGTTGCCCTGCGATTTGCTCATCTTGCGGCCGTCCTTGTCGACCATGAACCCGTGCGTGAGCACCACGCGGAACGGGGCCCGACCGGTAACGCCCAGCGCCGGCAGCAGCGAGAGCTGGAACCATCCGCGGTGCTGATCGGATCCTTCAAGGTACAGATCCGTGGGGTACGCCTCATCGCCGAACCGCTGGCGGATCACCGCGTGCCACGACGATCCGGACTCGAACCAGACATCGAAGATGTCGCAAGAATTTGTGATTTCAGATGTCGAATGTCGGATGTCGGATTTGGCCCAGGCGGGAGCATCGGGATCATTCGTGGGGTTGTAATCTTTGAGCAGTTGTTCCGGGGAAAGTTTGAACCACGCATCGGAGCCTTGGCTACGAACGACGTTTGCCACCGCGCGCACGGATGCTTCGGTAAGCAGCACCTCGCCATTTTCATTGAAAAACGCGGGAATCGGCAGGCCCCAGGCCCGCTGCCGGCTCAGGCACCAATCAGGCCGCGATTCGACCATGCCACGCATCCGGTTGCGGCCCCACTCAGGGATAAATTGCACGTCACCGTCCGTCACCGTCAACGCGCGATGGCGCAACGAAGAATCCTCATCGTCGAACGGCTTGTCCACACCGGCGAACCACTGCTCGGTCGCACGGAAGATCACCGGCGTCTTCGACCGCCAGTCGTGCGGATAGCTGTGCGTGAACTGGTGCGTGTGAAACAGGTGACCCGAGCCGCGCAGGTGTTCGACGATCACGCCATTGGCCTGCCAGACGTCTAGGCCATGCAGCCAATCGGGCACGCTGTCGTCAAACGTGCCGTCATCCCGAACGGGACAGTAGATGTCGATGCCCTCACGGATGCCGGTATGGTAGTCGTCGACCCCGTGACCGGGAGCCGTGTGAACCAGGCCGGTTCCGTCCTCGAGCGTGACGTACTCTGCCAGCACGACCGGTGACGTACGCTCGACGAAGGGGTGGTGGTACCGCGTCGACAACAATTCGCCACCACGACAGGTGCCGACGGGATCGCCGGGATCGTGGCCGGCAGCGGAAATCACCTTCGCCGCCAGGTCGGTGGCGATCACGGCGAAACCTTCGCCCACCTTGTAAAGCCCGTACTCGTACCGCTCGTGAACGGCGACCGCCATGTTCGCCGGCAGCGTCCAGGGCGTGGTCGTCCAGATCATCAGCGCCGTCGCTGCCCCTTGCGGTGCGCTCAGTGACGCCGGCAACGCCGCAGCGTCCGCCACATCGAACAGCGCGTATACGCTCGTGTCCTGCCGGTCTTCGTATTCCAGCTCTGCTTCGGCCAACGCGGTCTGATTGGCGATCGACCAGTGCACCGGCTTGAGCGCGCGATACACCAGGCCCTTGCCGACCAGCTCGGCGAACACCTCCAGCACGGCCGCCTCATAGTCGGGCGACATCGTCAGGTACGGATGGTCGTAGTCGGCGACCGTCAGCAGGCGTTGAAGCTGCTGCGATTGCAGCTTGATATATTTCTCGGCATATTTCTTGCAGGCGCGA
>CAUYYV010000161.1:0-7504 GCA_963577075.1 Phycisphaerae bacterium | reverse complement strand
ACCGTCGGGCCCGACCCCGATGCGCCCGAAACGTACTACCTGAACAACGAGTACGACACGCCGCACGTGCTGGCGATGATGTTCCTGCGCACGCGCGAGATTATCAAGTGGTGGGGCGCCGAGGCGCACGCACTGCACATGATGGACGTCGACACGAACCATTACCCCGAGGCGCACCCGAGAACGGACTTTCTGCACGATGGTCAATGCATGGTCGGCTGCCAATACCGCCACTCCTATCAACATATCGGCGGCATCCAGACGCCCAACGAGACCCGCCACTTGCCCGCCGAAGGCAGTCACACGTTCGCCGAGGGCATCCTCGACCTGTATCACCTCACCGGCGACCGCAGGGCGCTGGACATCGCCTGCCGTTACGCCGAGCACCTGTCGTACATGGTGCTCGACAGCGGCTACCGCTGGGGCCTGGGTCGTGGCTCGGGCTGGGGCATCCTTGTCATGGCCGCCGCGTATGCCGCCCGGCCCGACGAGCGGTACAAGAAGGCGATCGAGACGCTGATGGAATCGGCGCACGACGACACGAACGTCCGTAGCGACCGCCACATCACGCTGGCCATGCGCGGCGTGCTCAAATGGCACCAGATGACCGGCGACCAGCGCGCCCGTGAACTGATCCTCGAACTGACCGACGCCTTGGTCGACACGTTCGGGCCCGAGGGCCTGCCCTTGTACACCGACTGGCCCGAGGGTAACAAGCACACCACCGAGGTCCAGGGCTTTGCCAACCTCGAATGCTTGGCGTACGCCTACGACCTGACCGGTGACCGCAAATACATAGATGCCGGGATAGGGCTGCTGGTGCGGGCGGTACAGTGGATCAACAACCCGCAGCACGACAAGGGGTTGATCCTGTGGATGCGTATCCTGCGTGGGCCGTTCCGCTTCATGGCCATCACACACCACCTGGGCTTGCTCGAGCGCATCCCCGGCGCCGGTTCGTGGATGCTGCCGGCGGTCCGATAACGCGGCCCAACGGCGGCCTCAATAACACAGGCACATATGCATTTCTGACGATAAATCACGGGAACAGGGGTCACTATCACCTCAAGGGAGCAGAATGTCATGTCGGTGCAGCAGAGAAAGAACGGTGAAACAGCGTTCATCTTCGAGCGCAACGACGAGGTACGCCGCGTGTTTCTCGTCGGCGACTTCAATGGGTGGGACCCCGTCGCCAGGCGCATGGTCAAAGCCAAGGACGGCACCTTCCGCGCCAAGCTGAAGTTGGCGCCCGGCGAGTACCAGTTCCGGTTCCTCGTCGACGGCCATTGGCGGGACGACGCAACCACCGAGCAACTGGCCAATCCGTTTGGCTCCACCAACAGCGTCGTCCGCGTGGCCTGAGGCCAAGTGCGAAACGCACGATCTCGTCGTCCACTCATTCGATTCGCCGCCTGATCAGCCATTTCAGTTCGTCTGATCGCAGTATCAGTGCGCCGATCGCGACAATGACCACGCCGCCGACCACCATCATCGCCAGCAGCCCGGCAGCCTGCACCAGCGTCAGCGTGCCGGCGTCGATGATAATCGTCACAGGTGCGAGCGCGGCGGCCATGATCGCAGTCAAGGCGATCGAGCGCGCCCAGCCCCGCCGCACGTCGGCGTCGATCGGATCGGATACGTGTTTGCGCAGCAATTTCGTCAGAATAACAACCTGGCACACGGCGCTGATCGCGGTGGACCACGCCAGGCCTGCGGCGCCCAGCGGCCAGATCAGCGTCAGGTTCAGGGTGAGGTTCAGCGCAACCATCACGATGCTGACGATCAGTGGCGTGCGTACATTCTTGACGGCGTAGTAGGCGCGGGTCAGGACGTGCGTCATCGAGTAAGCCCATACGGCCGCCGCATAACCGGCCAATATCGACGCGGTGCGAATCGACTGGGACAGATCAACCTGCCCGTGCTCGAATAAAACGCGCACCAGTGGCAGCCGAACGATGATCAATCCCGCCGTTGCGGGCAGTCCGATGAAAATCGTCAAACGCAGCCCGTTGCGGAGAATTCGCTTGAACGCCTCGTCGTCGCCGCCGTTGTCGGATGACGGTGCGGCGTGGGACAGGGCGGGGAATATGGCCGTCGCCAGCGCGATGCCGAACACGCCCAGCGGAAACTGGTACAGACGTTGCGCCAACTCGAGCGATGCGACCGCGCCCTGGTCGGTTATGGGAAAAGATCGATCAAGGCCAAGCAGTTGCAACCGCTCCGGGCCGCCGGATTTTGGCGAAAATCCCATCGCGATCAGGCTGTCCAGCAGCGTATTGATCTGGAACACCGCCAGGGCGGTCACCATCGGCAGCATCAGGACCGTAAATGTTTTCAGCGGCGCACCGCAGCCCGCCCATCCGGTGGCGAATGGCCTGGTGCGAAGTAGTGGCACGAGTTGCCAAACCAGTTGCGCCAGTCCGGCGATGAGCACGGCGACGGCGACAAACCAGATGCGGTCGTGGTGGTCGGCGCCGCCGGCCTGCATGGCCAGCGTTGCCGCGGCGATCATGCACAGGTTCAGCAGCACGGGCGCAAAAGCCGCGGGTCCGAACCGGTTGCGCACCTGCAACATGGCGCCCAGCAGCGCGACGAGGCAGACCATCGGCATGTACGGCAGCATGATCATCGTCAGCCGGATAGCCAGCGCCGATTCGCGGCTCCATCCGTCATTGCTTCTCATGGCGGCCAGCGCCGCTTCACCCGCCAGCGTCAGTGTCCCCAACACCACGGCCAGCGTTGCCACCGTGATCGCCGCAAACCGGCGCGACGCCTCGGGATCGTCACGGCGCAATTGCGTGTAGATCGGGATAAAAGCGGCCGAGAGAGCCCCTTCACCAAACAGCCGGCGAAACAGGTTGGGAATCTTGAATGCCAGGTAGAACGCGTCGGTGACGCCGCCGATGCCGAACGCCCCGACGATCACCGCGTCGCGTACGAGTCCGAGTAATCGCGACACGAACGTCAGCGCACCGACAACGGCGGCGTGACCGACGAATGCATGCGGTGCGTCTTGCGGGTGCGACTTGCGATCGATTCGGCGGCGTCGGGCGCGTAACGCGACCACCGCAAGCACTCCACCCGATACGCCCAACAGGTTTGACGCCAGGTCCGCGGCATCGAAGGTGCGGAAAATCCACCGGCTGAACCATTGCTGGCTCATCTCGTCGAGGCATGCATACGCTGTCGTTGCCGCCGATGCGACCAGTATGTTCCCTGCAAAAGAGGCCGCCCGCCCGACTGGCGCAGCGAAGAAGACGAGCATCAGCAGCATGCCGAAGGCGGCAAAGTGCAGCAGCTTGTCCGCCTGGATGATGGGTACCTGGTCGAGGCCAAGGTCCAGCCTGGGCCAGTGGGTGGCGATGCACAGCGTGGTCCAGTACACGGCGAGCACGGGTCGCGCCCATCGCGTCGCGGCCAAGGTTGCGGGCTCGCCGTGGGTGTCGGTCATGTTCGCGCAGCGTGGGGCGCAGCGGAGGTGGTGACAATATCGGCGGTCGGCGCCCTCGAAGTTTGCGGTGCCGCGATGGCCGGCGCCTCGGCCTTCGCCTGTTTGTCGTGTGACGCCGTGACGCCGTTGTTCATCGCCGCCAGGGCCTTGGCGAGCCTGCCGTAATCGCGGGCGCCGTGACAGTCGGGCGCGTAATCGAAAACCGTCTTGCCGAAACTGGGGCACTCGGCGAGCTTGATGTTGCGACGCACCGGCGGCGAAAGCACCTTCGCGTCCCGCCAGGGCAGGTCCGTGCCCCGCGCCTTATCGAGAAAGCCGGTCAACTCGGCCATGACTTCCTGGGCCAGCAGCGTCTGGTTCTCATGCATGCACAGCAGCACGCCGCTGACCAGAAGCTGGGGGTTGAATGACTGCCGCACGAGTTGGACGGTCTCCATCAGCTTGCCGAACCCCTGCAACGCCAGGAAGTGGGTCTGCATCGGCACAAGCACCTCGCGCGCCAGTGTCAAGGCGTTGATGGTGAGCAGTCCGAGGCTCGGCGGGCAATCGATGAGGATGAACTCGTAGGGTGGGGTATGGGGGTTGGAACCGTTGGGTTGTTCGTCCTCGCCGGATCCCAAGCCGCAGACCCCGGCCCCGATTTTCTGTTGCAAAATGCGTTGTGCCGAGCCGGTGATCAATTTCGGCGCCAGTTCCGCCTCGACGCCGGCCAGGTTGACGTCGGCGGGGATGACGAACAGGTTGTCGTGGCCTTCGACGGGTTGGATCACGTCATCCGCTGCGATGTTGTCGTCGGTCAGCAGGTCATAGATGGATAGATCAAGTTGCTCGGGATCGATACCGACATGCATCGTCAGGTGCGCCTGCGGGTCTAGATCGACCAGCAGTGTTCGTTGTCCTTGCAGCGCCAAGGCCGCACCGAGATTGACGGCGCTGGTGGTCTTGCCAACCCCCCCCTTCTGGTTCATCAAAGCGATCAGGCGGACCTTGCCCTCAGATCGTGTCACGGTCGACGCCTCCGTGCGTGCTGAATGTCCACTGATCAGTATAGCAACTCAACCCGGCGGCGGCGTGATTCTGCAAATCCTGCGCGATCTGCCAGGCGGGCGCCAGGCCGGGTCGACCCACCAACCTGGCGGTGCCGGTGCGGCCCACCCGATCGGCCATCACCTTCCCAGTCCCGGTGAGGTTGTGCCAGTGCTTACCCGATTCGCCGTGCTGATGGAAATCAGATTTCTTGATTACGACGTCTTCCATCGCGGCAAACAAACAAAACGTCTCGACCATTTCCAACCGCTGCGCCGGCGCCTTGGCATGCAAAACCTCGGCCATCTGATTCGTCTAGAACTTCGATCTGCCCACGGCGCATCGGCACTAAAATATCATGGAGCATGCCGGTTGCCGCCAGCAAGGCCGCTGATCTGATCGAGTCCCGCAGGCCATCGCGAACTTGGCAACCGAGGCGGCGGGGACTATCCTGTTGCGTCATAAATTAGGTGCCGGGCAGACGCGGCGTCTGCCGGCCCTGAAACGAGGTATCGTCCATCATGGCCAGCGAAGGTATTGTCTCACAAGTGATTGGCTCGACGTTCGACGCGCACTTTCCCGAGGATGATCTGCCGGATATCTACAACGCGGTGGAGGTCATGCTTAACCTGGACGGCCAGCAGGTCGAGTTGGTGGGCGAAGTGCAGAAGCACCTGGGCGGCGGGCAGGTGCGGGCCGTGGCGCTGGGTTCGACCGACGGCATGGCCCGCGGCATGAAGGTCAGGGATACAGGAGGGTCGGTGAAAGTGCCCGTCGGTGAGGCCGTGCTCGGGCGGGTGTTTAACCTTCTGGGCAAGCCGGTCGATAATCGCGGCCCCGTTCAGGCGGACAACTACCGCAGCATCCACCGCGAGCCGCCCGCTTTTACAGAACTGAACCCCAAGACGCAGATGCTTGAGACGGGGATCAAGGTCGTCGATCTGCTTTGTCCATTCGTGCGCGGCGGCAAGATCGGGCTGTTCGGTGGCGCCGGCGTGGGCAAGACGGTCATCATCCAGGAAATGATCGCACGCATTGCGCGTGAGCATGGCGGATATAGCGTTTTTGCCGGTGTTGGCGAGCGTACGCGCGAAGGCAATGACCTGTGGCTCGAGATGCAGGAGGCCCAGTTCACTGACGCCGACGGCACGACCCGCTCCATACTCGATCGCGTGGCCATGGTGTTCGGCCAGATGAACGAGCCGCCCGGCGCACGCCTGCGCGTCGCGCTTTCCGGGCTGACCATGTGCGAAGAATTTCGTGATCGTTCGGGCAAGGAGACGCTGCTGTTTATAGACAACATCTTCCGGTTCACGCAGGCGGGCTCGGAGGTGTCGGCCCTGCTGGGGCGGCTGCCTTCAGCCGTCGGGTATCAGCCGACGCTGAGCACCGAGATGGGCGAGTTGCAGGAGCGTATCACCTCGACGGAAAAAGGGGCGATCACCAGCGTGCAGGCAATTTACGTGCCGGCGGACGATTTGACCGACCCGGCGCCGGCGACCGCGTTTTCACACCTTGATGCATTCGTCGTGCTGTCGCGCGGGATCACGGAAAAGGGCATTTACCCGGCGGTCGATCCACTGGCGTCCACCAGCCGCATCCTCGAGCCGGACGTCATCGGCCAGGAGCACTATGACGTGTCGCGGCAGATCCAGTCGATCCTGCAGCGTTACAAGGGCCTGCAGGACATCATCGCGATCCTTGGCGTCGACGAACTGTCGGAGGAGGACAAGCTGATCGTCTCGCGGGCCCGCAAGATCGAGCGTTTTCTGAGCCAGCCGTTCTTCGTCGCCGAGCAGTTTACCGGGTTCAAGGGCATCTACACGCCGCTCGCCGACACGCTGGACTCGTTCCGCCGGGTCGCCATCGGCGAAGCCGACGACCTGCCTGAGGGCGCGTTCATGTACGTCGGTACACTCGACGACGCTCGTGAAAAGGCCGAACGCATGAAAGTCGACGCAGCGTGACCCGGCGCGCCGGTCAACAAGCCCAATCTCGCAGGGATCACGGCCTGCCGGTCGTGGGTTCGACGGTTCCCCCGACCCGCCGGGCAGGACCAGAAAGATGACCCAAGCACCATCCACACGGACCATGCCCGATACGCCGGCCATATTGACCAGCACGGTCGGTTCCTATCCCGTGCCCGACTGGCTGGCGGCATTGCCGTCGGAAGCCGCGGTGATCGATGCGACACGCGTCGTGTTCGACACGCAGCGACAGGCGGGTATCGACCTGCCCACCGACGGCGAGTTGTATCGCTTCGACCCCAATCATCCGGATACGAACGGGATGATCGAGTACTTCGTCCGCCCGCTTTCGGGCGTGCGTTGCGAGGTAAGCAGGCGGGACTGGCAGGCCTTCGCGGCGCAGCAGGCGATGTCATTTCGGGCCAAGCCGGCGGGCGTGGTCGAGTCCGAGCTGGGTGAGGGATCGCTCAATCTGCCGGCCGACTGTGATCGCACGGCATCGGTTGCGGGCGGGCCGTTCAAGTTCACGATCACCAGCCCGTACATGTTGGCGCGCACGCTGCTGGACAATCATTACGGCAGCTTCGAGAAGCTCTTGATGGCGTTGGCGGGCGTGCTGGCCGAACAGGTCGGCGACCTGCCCTGCGCCTGCGTGCAGATCGACGAAGCGAACATCCCCGGTAACCCGTCGGACGCTCCCGTCGCGGCCCGCGCGATCAACACCGTGCTCGACGCCGTGAAGACGCACAAGGCCGTCCACTTCTGCTTCGGCAACTACGGCGGCCAGACAATCCAGCAGGGAACATGGCGGGCCCTGGTCGATTTCCTCAACGCGCTGCACACCGACCATCTCGTGCTCGAACTGGCGCATCGGCCGGACGATGATCTCGAGGCGCTCAAGCATGTGGACAAAAAGATCGCGCTGGGCATCGGCGTGATCGATATAAAGGTCAATCATATTGAAACGATCGACCAGGTCGCGGCGCGGATCGACAAGACGGAAAAGGCCGTCGGTCCCGGCCGGGTACGGTTTGTCCATCCCGACTGTGGTTTCTGGATG